>JALZJL010000427.1 GCA_030859785.1 Acidobacteriota bacterium | reverse complement strand
CCGCGCGCTTCCTTCACGATCTCGACGAACTGCCGGGCGCGCTCTGTAATCAGTTGCCCGTTTCCTTCCGCCAGCGCCTTCGTGTCCACCAAATCCGCGCCGACGCCGAGCGCCATCGCGCCCGCTTTGATAAAGTCCGCCGCCGTCTTCAGTGACACGCCACCCGTCGGCACCAGTTCGATCTGCGGCAACGGTGCCTTCAGCGCCTTGATGTAACTTGCGCCGCCGAGCGCGCCCGCCGGAAAAACTTTCACCGCATCCGCGCCCGCCTCCCACGCCGCCACGACTTCGGTCGGCGTCAGCGCGCCCGGCATCACCGGCACTCCGTAACGACGACAGCACGCGATCATTTCCAGATTCGTTGACGGGCTGATGACGAACTGCGCGCCCGCGAGAATCACCGTCCGCGCCGTCTCCGCGTCGAGCACCGTACCAGCGCCGATCAACACATCTGCACCATACCGCTTCGCCACCTCTTCGATTACGCGCACCGCGCCCGGCACGGTCATTGTTACCTCTAACACCGAGATGCCGCCTTCCTTAATCGCATCAATGGCGCGCATCGCCTCTTCAGCCGACTTGGCACGCACAACCGGCACAAGGCCAACTCGCTTGATCTCGCTGATGATTTCAGTTCTGTTCATTTCACATCCACTTATCTTGCGACTCTTGCACCGCCGCCCTTCATTACCCGCTCGACTTCCGAAAGCGTCGCCATCGTCGTATCGCCCGGTGTCGTCATCGCCAACGCACCGTGCGCCGCACCGCATTCGACCGCCCACTGCGCGCCGCGCTCCCTCAGGAAGCCGTAGATTAATCCCGAAGCGAACGAGTCGCCACCTCCCACACGGTCAAATATCTCTAAGCCCTCGCGCGTCGCCGATGTGTGTAGCTCGCCGTCGTGGTAACAGACTGCTGCCCAGTCGTTAACCGTCGCAGTGCGCGCGTTCCTGAGTGTTGTGGCAACCACGTTGAAGTTCGGAAACTCTTTGACGGCGCGTTCGATCATCCGTCGAAAGTTTTCCACGTCCAGCTTTGAATGATGCTCGTCCAAACCTTCGACCTCAAAGCCGAGCGCGGCGGTAAAGTCCTCTTCGTTGCCGATCATCACATCAACGAACGGCGCGAGTTCGCGATTCACTTCGCGCGCGCGCCCTTGCCCACCGATGGATTTCCACAAGCTGTCGCGATAGTTCAAATCGTAAGAGACAATTGTGCCGTGACGCTTCGCCGCTTCCATCGCTTCTTTCGCGACGCCGGGCGTCGTCTCTGACAGCGCCGCGAAGATGCCGCCGGTGTGAAACCAGCGCGCGCCTTCCGCACCGAATATCTGTTCCCAATCGACGTCGCCGGCGCGCAGTTGTGAGACGGCGGTGTGCCCTCGATCACTACATCCGAGCGCGGCGCGAACGCCGAAACCGCGCTCCGTAAAATTCAAGCCGTTCCTGACAGTGCGCCCGACGCCGTCGTACTTCACCCAACGCACATGCGTCTGATCGACGCCACCCTGAAACATCAAGTCTTCGATTAGTCGCCCGACCGGATTATCGGCGAGCGCCGTCACAATTGCGGTGCTCATCCCGAAGCAACGCTTCAACCCACGCGCGACGTTATATTCGCCGCCGCCCTCCCACGCCTGGAACGTGCGCGTCGTCGTCACCCGTCCGTCGCCCGGATCGAGCCTCAGCATCACCTCGCCCAGACTGATTAAGTCCCAGCTGCAGTCGGATTTTGGTTTGATAATCAGCATACTCAATTTTCGATTGGCGATTGCCGATTTGCGATTTTAAGAGCAAACACACCCGTGCGAGCCGACGTGTTTTTGACTTTCAATCGCAAATCGAAAATCCCAAATCGAAAATTCTTTCTCACCTTTTTGAGATCGAATTGGTAATCAGAAATCCGCCGACAAGTCCGAGTACCGCGCCGGCGAGCGCTCCCATCACCATGTACTTCGACGAGACGACGCCGGGGACTTTGAGAGCGACATCAAGCACCCACCCGACGAACGTACCGAAGATCAGCCCGATGAACCCAAAGCCAACCAGTGACCCGACGGACAGAGGCTTCAACGTCCGCGCATCAACTTGCTCTAATGGCTGAAGCTTTGGTGACAGCAGATGAATGATCGTCAGCGCAACCAGATAAGCCGGCCCGACGAGGTAAAAGACCGCGGCGTAGTCACCGCCGGGGTTGGCCGCGCTCTTGGTGCTTTCCAAAATATAACCGGTCGTGACCGCCAGCGTGACGCCGCCCATCGCGCCGGCCATCCCGCCGATGCCGACAATTGATCCGACTACACGGCGCGGAAACATATCCGAAGCCATCGTAAAGATGTTGGCGGACCACCCTTGATGCGCTGCGGCCGCGAGGCCAATCAACGCGACGGAAACCCATAGGTTCTGAACGTATGCGGCGAACATGATCGGTAACACGCCCAACGCGCAGATCAACATCGCCGTCTTCCGTGCGCTGTTAACGCTCCATCCGCGCTTGATAAATGTTGACGACAACCACCCGCCGCCAACCGAACCGACATCCGCGATCAGATAGATCGCGACCAGCGGCCAGCCGACTTGCGAGAGATCAAGTCCGTAACTTTCGCGGAGAAAAGTCGGAGTCCAAAAGAGGTAAAACCACCACACCGGATCAGTTAAGTATTTGCCAATCGCGAACGCGCACGTCTGGCGGTGCGGCACCAACTGCGCCCAGGGGATGTTTGCCGCCGGTGGGTCGGGCGGGTCACTTTGAATATATGCCAACTCTGCTTTGGAAAGCTTTGGGTGTTCTTCCGGTCGATGGTACAGCGGTAGCCAGAAGAGCAGCCACACAAAGCCGATGGCACCCGTCAGGATAAACGCCCACTGCCATCCGAAGTTGATGGCAATCCACGGTACGGTCAGGGGAGCAACAATCGCTCCGACGTTTGTCCCGGCGTTGAAAATGCCCGTAGCGAAGGCTCTCTCCTTCTTCGGAAACCACTCGGCAACCGTCTTGATGGCTGCCGGGAAGTTACCCGCTTCACCAACACCAAGCGCGGCTCGTGCAATGCCAAACCCAAATGGCGAACGGGCGAGCGAGGTGGCCATGCCGGCGATGCTCCACACGATGATCGCCACCGTATAGCCCATCTTCGTGCCGAAGCGATCTACCAGGCGTCCGGAGATAACCAGTCCGACGGCATACGCGGCTTGAAAGGCGGCGGTAATGTTGCCGTAGTCGGACTCGCTCCACCCGATAATGACTTGCAGGTCTTTCGCGAGAATGCCGATCACCTGCCGGTCAATATAGTTGATGGTCGTCGCAAAGAAGAGTAGCGCGCAGATCACCCACCGATAGCGCCCGAGATGCGCGCCGACTCCGTCTTCAGCAGCGGCTACCGCGGCTCCGGTGACACTCGCCCCGCCGATCTGCGCGGCCTGCTCTCGTGTGATATCGGTCAAAGAGTTCGGCAGCGATTTGTCTGCCACTGTCCCCGCACCCGTCGGTTTGTTGGTGGTTGCCACAACACTGCCCTCCAATGAAATGATGAACGCAAGCAGAAGGAGTTTTTCAGTTTTCAGAAAAAGAAGGGCGCTGCTAGGATGCTGAAAACTGAAAACTGAAAACTATTTGATCATTTATTTCCGACTCGCTTCCAATCCCGTGCCGCTTTTGTCGAAGCCGGGCTGGACGTTGACGACGCCGTACTGGCGGTCTTCGACCTCGCGGTGCGCAGCCATCATCCAGACGAAGCTGATCTGGTGGCCGGGGATCGAGACGTTCGGGTGAAATCCTTTCGGCATCAAGACCGCGTCGCCATCTCTGACAACGCCGACGAACTCCGGCTCGTCCGGGTTGGTGTAGACAAACTGCACACCGAAGGCGGGCGCGGGCATGTCATAGTAGACGTATAACTCTTCAAGCATCGCGGCGTGTTCGTGCGGCGGCCAAGATGTCCAGTGGCCCGGCTCCGATGTCGTCACGCCGGCGAGGATGCGCCCGGCCTCGACATTCTTGCCCAACAGAACATTGATGGTGCGCGTGTTGGCCGAGCCGCCGGTGGTGAATTTCAGCGAGCTGTCTTTTTCAACGTCGGCGTAGCGCACCACCTTCAACGGATACTCTCCCTTGACGTGCGCCGAACATTCGGCGAAGTCGACGCCGCCTTCAGTCGTCACTTCGACGGACGAGTCGCGCGGGATGTAGATCGAATCGTAACGGTCGAGCTTATGCGACACGCCGCCGACCGTGACCGTGCCTGTGCCCTTGAGACAGATCAGTCCCGTTTCGTGCTCGCCGGTTTCAAAGCTAACCGGCGGTGTTCCGGCGTCGAGAATGATGCGGCCATAGTGCAGATGCTTCATCGTGCTGTTCGACGGCGTGACGGCGATTTGTCTTCCCTGGCGTGCGTTGGTACGGCGGAAGATCATCCCCTTCGTCGCGGCGGTTTCAACTTGGGTGCTCATCTTGTTCTCCTTACTTTAGAACTTTAGAAACGCATAAGTGCGTCAGAGCGCTAACACGCCCGGTAAAATGTATTCGCGTCCGTCGATGCTGACTGACTCTCGCGGCCAGTCCGGCGACGCCGTGATGACTTCGATTGAATCGTTAAGAACGATGGCCGTCTCTTCGACCTTCGTGCCGGTGATTGAAGGATTCCAGGCGAACGCACCGCGGTTCTCGACCCGCTCTTCCGAGCGCGGGTGCGCGACCCATTCGCGCGTGCGATAGCCTATCGCGCCGCCCTGATGGTGCAGGTGTTGCTCGCCGGGAAAGCCGACAGCCGAATAAGAGAGCGCGGCGACTTCGTATAACTCGCGCCCGGTTACACCCGGTCGCGTCGCGGCGAAGAGGCGCGCGTTGACCTCGGCGGTGGCGCGCGTGCGGTCTCTTAAATCATTCGGCACGTCGCCTGCACACACGATGCGCGTCAACGAAACGGTTAAGCCGCCACGCCGCGCGCAGACGGCAATCATTGCGACCCGCTCCCAACGCTTATCGGTCGGCACGGGATGGCGAAACAGTTTTAATCTCTCATCAGCGGCGGCGAGCGCGACCACAGCCCGCGCGCCGTGTGCCGCCAGCGCGTCACTGGCGCGGCGCACAATCTCCCGCTCACTGACACCCGGCTCAAGCGCCCGCGCCATCTCGCCGATGGCGCTCCCTGCGTCGCGAGCGAGGACGCGCAGGCGTTCAACCTCCGCGTTCGTCAGACGACATCGCACCTGCGACAAAAGATTCTCAATCACGCGCACGCCATCACCGAGCGGCACATCGGAACCGATCAGTTGATCGCCTTCGACCAGCGTTGCGGCGCGGTGCGCCACGATGGTCGCGTCAGCTTTTTCATCTTCCCAACTGAACTCGATTGGCTCGTAGTCCTGTCCGTCTAATTCTTCGACGAGTAAGCGCCGCACCTCGATGTTATTCGCGAGCAGGAACCGACGTCCGTCACGCCGGATGAAGAGCGAACCCACTCCCGGATCGCGGCTTCCATCGACGCCGTTCGTACCGCCGCCCGTCAGCCACGCGAAATTGTGCTGCGCGCCGACGAGCACGCCGCCCAGATTCTCAGCCGCCATCAGACTCATCAGACGCTCGGTCTTTTCCGCAATCTCTTGATTGGTGCTCATCAGTTTCGCGCTACTTCACATCCGCGACGAACTTGCGGTGTTGCGTCTCGATCTGTTCAGGCATCGCCGCCGCTTCGTTAAGGATCAACACCCGATGTCGAAAAGTTGTGGACTGTTTCGGTTGCAGCGTCAAGTTCAACTCACGCACCGCCGCCTCTTTCTTGTCGGTGCTGAACACTTTCTGGCCGAGCGGGTTGGCGGCGAACAGTCCGTAGCCGCGGGCATGCCAATACGTCGGGTATCCGGGATTCAGCGGGTGGTCGAGCATCGCCACAACAACATCCTCGCCGCTCACTTTTCCTGAGAGCGTGACCCAGCGCCCGCGCGTGCCCCACACATCGTCGCCCGTCTGACCTTCACTGCTGCGGTACACGCCGTTGACGCCTTCGTTGTTCATCGCGGGAACATCGGTCGGCTTGCCGCTCGCGTCGGTGTAGACTTGCGGCTCCTTCGACGGCTGTTCGAGAGCGCGCGCGACGCGCAGGCCGAGCACGCCTTCCTTGTTATCCTTGAAGACCACGGTGCGGTCAAGCGCGGTCAGTTTCGTGATGCGGTCAATGCCGCGCATGTTCGGCCCGGCGTGGAAAACGAAGCGTGTGTTTTCGCGCAAAATAGGTTTACCGTCCGGCATCACCCACTCGGTTTCGACTTCGAGTTCGCCGGTCTCTTTGCCGCCCTTTGTGCGCACGATCTTGCGGTGCATCACCGTGCCCATCTTCGCCGATTGTTCGGGCTTGAGGCTCGTCGAGTTGTTCCAGAAGTCGACGCCGTTGACGTCGCCGTAATTGAACCACAGTCCGACGTGGTGCGGATGATCGACGCGCTCGCCGGGGCGCGGGTCCATAGGATAACCGCGCGTGATGGGTGTCCCCGCCGCGGTGTGCAGAGGGTACAACGTCGGCTTCTTCAACGTGTCCGGCCAGATGTATGAGGTGAACGGTTGGCCGTTAACTAACACATCGACACGGCGCGCGGCTTCGTTCGGAACCACTGTCACACCACTCTTACTCCGCTGCTGCGCATCTGTTTTGAGTGACGCTGACATGATGAGAAACGCGGTGACGAGGCACGCTTCGACAAGCCTCATTGTTGATCGAGGTGTTGGCATCTGAGTTAATCCTTATTCTTGAAAGCAGTCTTCACCAAACAAGACGGGTAACAGTTCAGATGTGGAAAGAAGACGAGCCACGAAAAAGCGGAAAAGGCACAAAGTCATATTAGCAGCTTCGACCTTGTTGTGTTTATTCGTGCCTTTTTGTGGCTACTCTAAACAGTTACCAGGACGGGAACGACACAGAGACCTTTCGGATTGCAGATTTCGAATTGCAGAATGTGGATTGAAGACCGGAACATTTACATATTCCATAATCCGCAATCCACAATCCGCATCCCGCAATACAAAAGGGCTATTCTTTCTTACTCGACATAATCGAATCGCCGCCGATGACGACATCCTGCTTGGCGTCGTCGAAGGTGATGCGCTGGCCGGTTTGCAGCGCGGCAATCGTCATGCAGAGCGCGACCGAGTGGTTATAGCCGGCGCGCACGTCGGCGTTCGGTGTCTTGCGACTGCGCACGCACTCCATCCAGTTGCGCATGTTCGCCGACGTTTCGCCGTCGAGGCCGGTGTTGGCTGAAGTCTCAACCGTTGGCGCCGCTTCCGCCAGCGACATCTCCGTCAAAAGGTTCGGCTGCATATTCATCTCGGCGGCCTGTTGCTTCTTCAATCCGCCCTCCGGCGTGATCTTGCCGTTATCGAGATTAATCATCCCGGCGTTGGAGTAGTAGTACTCTTTCGTGCCGCCCGCCGAGTTGCCCATCCGCGACGAGTAGACCACCTGGAAGCCTTTCGCCCCTTTCGCCGCGCCGTTCGCCGCACCGTAATCGAAGACCGCCGTCATCGTGTCGAAGTTCTTGCGCCCGTCGGGCCACTGGTAGATGCCGCCGTTGGCGACGACGCTACGTGGGTGGTCGAGTCCGGTGAACCAATGCACGGTGTCGATCTGATGCACCATCCATTGATCCGGGATTCCAGATGAGTACGGCCAGAACAGACGGAACTCAAGATACTTACGCGGGTCCCACGCTTCCTTCTTGCCGTTGACGCGGCGGTTCATCACGAACCGATCCCAGTCCGTATCTTCCTGGCGAATCTCTTTGACCAGCGCTTCCCGGCGCCATCGACCGGGTTGATTCACGTTCCACGACATCTCAACCATATTTATGTCACCGAACTTGCCCGACTTGATGAATTCATTGGCGCGCATGTACTTCGAACTGCTGCGTCGTTGCGTCCCGATCTGCACGATCTTGCCGGTCTCCTGCACGGCTTTCAGAATCGCCCGCGCGTCTTCCATCGTGTTCGCCATCGGCTTTTCGACGTAGGCGTCGCGGCCCGCTCTGACCGCTTCGACGCCATGCCGCGCGTGCTGAAAGTCGGCGGTCCCGACGATGACCGCATCGACATTCTTCATGTCGTACAACTCTTCGTTGTTGCGCGCCTTGGCGATGTTGCTCCACGCGAAGCCCTTCTCCGTGGCCTTTGCTGCGATGTGCGCCGCGCCCTCGTCACGGCGGCGACTCCAGATGTCAGAGACGGCGACGATGTCGAAGTTCAATTCCTTCGCGTGCGCCATCAGCGCCGGGATCAGGCTCGACCTGGTACGGTCAGAGAAACCGACGATTCCGACGCGCACGCGCTCGTTGGCGCCTTGAATGTTCGCGTAGCTTGAAGCGCGCGAACCGATGACCACTCCGGCTGCACCGAGCGCAGTGGTCTTGATAAAATCTCGACGCGAATTTCCATTACTACTACTGCTCATAAGAATCCTCCGCTCTTTCTGCAACTTGGGTTTAGAGTTTAACCTTCATCGAATCATCAACTCGACCTGCCTTTGATGATCTTCATCTCTTCGGGATTCCACTCGTAGACGCGGTTGTTAAAGTAGCTCTCGTTGGTCAACAACGCGGGTCCTGCCGCGCGGAAGCCGAACACCGCGTCTTCGACCATCGGTTGGCCGGTGCGGATGCTGGCGAAGAAGTTTTTGAAGTGGTCGAAAGAATCGCGATAACCGCCGGGCGCGGCGTAGTTTTCCGTGTTGCGCGCATTCAACTCTGGCGCTCTCTCCGGATACTTCGCGCGGTAGTCTTTGAGAAACTCCTTCTGCGCATCCTTCGAAAACGTCTCGATGGTATAGCCCGGCTCTTTTTCCTTTGTGCCGCGAACAACCTGGACGCCGCCACCGCCGATGGTCAGCACGCCGTCGCTGCCGACAAAGCGGAATGTTTCCTGACCGCCGGAGCCGTCCGCGAAATCGACCTGAAGGGTAAGGTTGAATGCCGGGTGAGTTTTCGTCTCCGGATAATCATAGAGGCCGAACATCACGTCGGGCACGTCGCGCCCGTCTTTCCAGTAGCGCAAGCCCCCGGTGGACATCACACGCGTGGGGCCGTTGCTCGAAAGCACGTAGTGAATGCCGGAGAAGAGATGCACAAAGAGGTCGCCCGCCACGCCCGTGCCGTAGTCGCGGTAGTTGCGCCAACGGAACAAGCGAATCGGCTCGAACGGGCGCTTCGGCGCGTCGCCAAGAAAGCGGTCCCAATCGATGTGCTCAGGCGTCGCGTCCGGCGGAATTGAGTATTGCCACGCACCCAGTGCGCTGTTGCGATTGTAGACGGCTTCGACCATGTTCAACTGACCGATGGCTCCGGAGGCGATCAGCTCTTTCGCCTTGCGATAAATGATTGAACTGACGCGCTGGCTGCCAATCTGCACGACGCGATTCGATTTGCGTTGCGCGTCAATCACGCCCTTGCCTTCCTCGATATCCTGCACCATTGGCTTCTCAATGTAGACATGCTTGTTTGCCGCGAGCGCATCAATACCCATCTTCGCGTGCCAGTGGTCGGGCGTCGCGATGATGACGGCATCAACTTCGGGGCGGACGAGTACCTCTCGGTAATCACGAGTTGTAAAAAGGTCGCCCTTCGTGAATTGGCCGCTACCGGCAAGCTCTTTAGAGCGCGTCAGACGCCCATCGTAAATATCAGCGACCGCCACCAACTCGACACCCGGCACGCGCAAGGCCGTCGCGGTGTCATTCATTCCCTGACCGCCCGCGCCGATGAGTGCGATCTGGATTTTGTCGTTCGGCGAGACGTTCGCAGTGTTCGGCTGTTGTGCATCGCCGGCAGGGTCTTGACCGTAAGCCGAATCGATCATGAAAGTTTTAGACGAACCGGCGGCGACAGTCGCACCTGCCGCCAGCTTGATGAAGTTGCGTCGAGAATTTTTCTTCGGATTGTCCATTGCGGTCTTCCTTACTTTCGAGGGTGAAATACCTGGTCGAAATTGTACCAGCGTTTCGGTTTTGGCGCGTACCTTTGGACAGTTTTCAATTTCTTTTGGTCATTCTGTTTCCGGTCTTCAGTTGGTAACTTGCACCTTACAACTTCCCTTCTGTCTGACTGCTCAAA
Source organism: Acidobacteriota bacterium (assembly GCA_030859785.1). Classification (GTDB taxonomy): domain Bacteria; phylum Acidobacteriota; class Blastocatellia; order Pyrinomonadales; family Pyrinomonadaceae; genus JACDEG01. Next base: position 1,672 of record JALZJL010000427.1, on the reverse strand, counting down.
ACTGAAAACTCCTCACACCTTCATCATAAGCTTCTCTTCCAGGTAACGCTTGCTAATCATGCCCGCTTCTTTCGGCGTGCGCGTCTTGTCGGGCACGGCGTCCAACTCCACAATCGCCCAGCCGCGAAACTCAATCCCTTTGAGCGCGGCAAAGAACGCGGGCAGATCAACTTTGCCGCGACCGAGTTCGACGAAACGGTAAGAGAAACGCGGGTCGCCGGTCGCCCCGCGAGCGGACTTTCGACATCCTTGATGTGCAGAAACAAGAGACGGTCTTTGTATTGCCGCGCGGCCTTCGCCGGGTCGCCGCCACCCTGAAAATAATGCGCGATGTCGAGTTCGAGTTTGACATAACGCGGGTCGGACTCGTTCATCAGACGCTCGACATCATCGGGCGTCTCGCCGAGGTTGTTCATGTGATTGTGATAGCCGAGCGGGATGCCGATCTCGGCGGTGCGCTTCCCGATCTCGGTCATCAGACGACCGAGACGTTTGTAGTCGTCGGCGACCGGCGTCGTCTTGCGGCGCGCGAAGCCGTCCGTCACCTGCAAATAGCGCCCGCCTACATCACGCACGAATGATCCGTGGCGCGCGTGCTTCTCGATCTCTTCCTTCTCACGTTCGGGCGCGAGTTGGACACCGCCGCTTGAGAGCGCGACCATCTCCAACTTGTGCTGCGTGAGTATGTCACGTAGCGCCTTCGGCTTGCTCGCGTATTCCGGGACGATGTTGGAGCGCAACTGGATGCCTTTGAACCCAAGCTCGGCGACATCCTTAATCGCCTGCATGTCGTTACCGCCCCACGTGATCGAGGCGTAGCCGAACGTCACTTGCGCGGGCGCGAGGGTGATCGACTTCTTAAGATATGAAAGGTTGATCGCTGAAGACAGCAGCTTCTGTTGAAGCCCGCCCGCGAGCGAATCCGCCGGCAGCCCGGACGCGGCGGCAACTGCACCCAAGCCGGCGATAAAGTGGCGGCGAGAGAATGAGGATGACATTTGAAAAGCCTCCGATTGAATTTCATTTGAGGGGGCGGTCATGACAACCGCCCCTCAAAATCAGAACGTGAACTTCACTGCCAACTGCACGTTGCGCGGCACGCCGACGCTGCTGATCCTTCCGTAGTTTCCATCGTTGAAGAGTCCCGCGTCATTAAGGTCCGGGTTAACGTCTTCGATGAAGGTGCCTGCCGGCAGACGCCGCGTCGAAGTTGTGCCCAACCCTGACAAGCCAGGTCCGGTAAAGTTCGCGCGGTTGAAGGCGTTGAACAACTCCGCACGCAACTCAAGGCCTGTTCCTTCGGTGATCGCGAAACGCTTGCGCAACGAAATGTCCCACGATTGTCGACCGGGGCCTTGAATGATGCCAACGCCGGCGGTGCCGGGGCGACCGTCCGGGGCTTGTCGGAACGCGGCGGTATTGAACCAGCGGGCGACGGAACGCTCGCCGTTCGGCAGGGTAATATCGCCGCCGATGTAATCAGGGCGACGGCCTCCGGTGGAAGTTCCGCCTGATGGCGTGAAGTACCCGCCGGTCTGGAAGCGCGTGATGCCACTGATCTCATAGCCGGCGAGCAACGCCCGCGTGAATCCACTCGCGCTACGGAAGAACGGGAGAGCGTAAGTGTAAGTTGTGACCGAGATATGACGACGATCAAAACTCGCCGGGCCAT
>JALZJL010000423.1 GCA_030859785.1 Acidobacteriota bacterium | reverse complement strand
GAACAATTCGAGTTAAAAGTTGACGGCAAAGTGCAGCCGATTGATTTCTTCGAGCGCCTCATCACCGGTAGCCGCGACGAAGGCCGCCGCATCGCCGCCGTGGCTCGTGGTGAACGTGTTGCCCCGGAACAATCGACGCCGGACACGCCTGTCAACATCATCGACCGACCACGCTCAATCACCTTCTTTGTTGATGATCTGAATCTGACACCGGAAAGCGCGGCGCGTGTGCGCGAAGTGCTGTTCAATTTTATTGACAAGCAGTGGCAGCCAAACACGCAAGCTTTGTTTACAACCTCAAGTGGACAACTGCGCTTTTTCCAGCAGTTCACCGACAACCGCGAAGTGTTACGCGCCGCCGCCCGGCGCATCAAATATCACCCGCTGGCGGCGCTCGACACGGAACGCCCGACGATGACGGTTTACCAAGCGGTGCAGATTGATCGCAATGACCGCGACGCACTCGCTTTTCATATTCAACAGTTGCGTGCCGATAGTCCGACAACTCCCAGTGGCCTGGAAACAACTGTCCGAACGCGCGCGCGTCGCATCCGCCGACAGGCTGCCATGCGAACACGCGGCATTCTCGAAACGCTGGAGAGCGCCGTCGCCGCGCGCGGCAGTTTTTCGCCGGGTCGTCAACTCATGTTCTTTATCTCCGAGGGCTTCATTCTCGACACGCAGGAATCCGACATCAATTACCGTTTGCAGCGTGCGATTGACGCAGCCGCGCGCAACGGCACAATCGTTTACACACTCGACGCGCGCGGACTAACTTCCGGCGGGGTGGACGCGAGCGATAGTCGCACCGCTGACCTCGCCGCCCCTGATAATCTGGTCGCAGGCGGGCGTGCCTTTGCCGGGGATGACTCGTTTGCCGCGCTCCGCGCGTCGCAGGATGCATTACGCTCAATCGCTGAAGACACGGGCGGACGGGCGCTCTTGAATACCAACGCGCTTGAAAAGGCAGTGCAGCATACAATTGACGAGACGGCGAATTATTACTTGTTGGCGTGGCGACCGGAGCAGATCGAAGAAAAGTCCGGCAGGCCCAAATTTCGTCGGCTTGAAGTTCGTATCAAAGATCGCCCCGAATTGAAAGTGCGCGTGCGGCGCGGCTTTTTCACGCTCCGCGAATCCACCCCCGATACGGCGCGGGCGACTACGGCGAGCGTGCCGACTACGCCGAACGCCGTGCTCAACCGCGCGCTCAACGCAACGAGCGAACAGCGTGACTTAATGCTTGAACTCTATCCGACATACGCCAACGTCGAATCCGCGTCAATCTTAAACGCGCACGTCCAACTCGACCAGTCACGTCTGTCTTTTGCGAACACGAACGGTCGGCCTCAATCCGAGATTGACGTGGCGTGTGTGCTGTTGGATGAAAGCGGCAAAGTGGTTGCCAGCGACGGGCGCGCGCTGGCGCTTAACGGGAACGCCGAAGGCGTGGCAAACAGCGGTGCCGCGCGAGCGCAGCCATTGAGATTCAGTTTTTCGTTTCGCATGGACAACCCTGGCCTCTACCAATTTCGCGTCGCCGCACGCGACCGCGCCAGCGGTGCGGTCGGCACGCGCTTCGGTTGGCTCACTGTGCCGGAACTAAAACCGGATCGCCTCGCATTAGGCACGTTGCTCATCGCCGCCACCGAGCGCTCCGGCGCGTCGCCGGCTACCGCCGCCGCGTCGACTGCTGATGCTCAACTCAAAGTTGATCGCCGCTTTGACCGCCGTTCGCGTTTGATGTTGCAGCTCTACCTCTATCATGCAGCACGGCGCGCGGCGGCGGCGGGACAGACGAGCCAGACGCCGGACGTGTTGATCGAGATCAAAGTCCTGCGCGGCGCGAGCGTGATGCTCGGTGCGCCACCGCACCAAGCATCGCTCGCCAACGCCGCGGACTTGTCGCGCATTCTCTATACGGCGCAGATTCCGCTCGCCACACTCGGCAGCGGTGCGTACACGCTGCAAGTGACCGCGACCGACCAGATTGCGAAAGTGAGCCAGACGCGCGAGATAAATTTCACCGTCGAGTAGATTGCCTTCCGCACGAAGATTCAAACAGCTTCGCAGGCTCTTGATTGATCGTGCGTTCACTCGTTTGTGACGCGGATATTAGATTACTTTCTCGTTCCCAAGTGAAGTATAAAACTTGTATGAACAAAGAGTTTCTCAATCCACCTAATCTACCGGACTGGCGATATGCATTCTCTCAAGTGGTAATTGTAAAAGCCGGAGGTGTTCGTACTATCTACATTGCCGGTCAAGTTTCAGTGGATGAAGAACGGAAGTTAGTCGGGGCGGGAAATCGGGAATTGCAAGCAGAGCAGGCATTCCGCAATCTCACAAAAGCTTTAGCTGCGGCAGGTGCTTCGACAGCCGACGTCGTAAAGATAAACATTTACGTGAAACACTATCAGCCCTCGGATGCTGCTATCGTAGGTGATGCATTTAGACGCGCCTTCCCACACCGTAATCTCCCGGTGAGCACTTGGCTTGGAGTAGAATCGTTAGCGGACGAAGGGTTTCTGATTGAAGTTGATGCTGTAGCAGTAGTTGAGGAATAGCGAAGGGCGCAATCGAAAAAATCATTCGAGCGAACTGCCCAGTACAATGCCTGTCATCAATCTCCGTCGCGTCGAAGGTTGAATGCTTCTCGCAGGTAGCCGATCAACTCAAGGGTTAGATGCTTCCTGTGTCGATAAGCATCTTATTTATAAAAGACGTTTGCGAGGTCAATCGCTTATGGAATTCCAGCTTGATCATGCTAAAGAAATTCTCAGGCATACTCCTGCTACCCTGAATTCGCTGCTGCGCCACCTCCCTGAAGAATGGGCCCTTTCAAACGAAGGCCCTGAGAGCTGGAGCCCGTTTGATGTTGTGGGCCATCTTATCCACGGGGAGGAGGCCGATTGGATTCCTCGTGCCAAGCTCATCATGGAGTATGGCGAGAAACGCACTTTCGAACCATTCGACCGCTTCGCCATGTTCGAGAAGTCGAGAGGCCAGAGTTTGGGCGATCTGCTGGACAGGTTCGAGCAGCTACGAGGAGAGAGTTTGAAGGAGTTGGAGGGAATGAACTTAAGGCCAGAGATGTTGGGGAAGCGGGGGATGCATCCTGAACTTGGGGTGGTGACACTCAGTCATCTGCTGTCGACATGGGTAGTGCATGACCTCGGCCACATCGGGCAGGTCGTCAAAGTGATGGCGAAGCAGTATACGGAAGCGGTAGGGGCATGGCAGGTCTATTTGTCTGTCTTGAGGAGGTAGTTGTATGGGAGCTCCGCATCTAACAATCGCATCCACCCGACCGCGAACAGCGCGGCTTTCATCCGCAAGACTTTGCTGCTGTTGGTGTTGTGTGCGCGGCGGGTGATGCCGGGCGATGGACGCCCGTTAAGCTTTAGGATGCCGCACTGCGATTCTGCTGGTATTATTTTCGTCCGAGCAATTTACGTGAAGGACTAAATCTCACGTCAGTCTCCGTTGCCTGACGACTGCCGCGTCTTCCGGAGCTTCGGCCAAGATTCCCGAAAGAGACCTCATAACTCAAAAGTGACAGGTAACGGATGACAAGATGAAGACTGATGATGGCAACTTTGCGATAATCTTCTGAGTGGCGAATGAGGAAGTCCTTTGGTTCCAGGAAAGAATTCCGCCAGCCGCATAATGTTTGCTTTCCCTGTCACCTGTCACT
>JALZJL010000408.1 GCA_030859785.1 Acidobacteriota bacterium | reverse complement strand
AGCAAGGCATTGATATACTCGCGCAGGCGAGTGGCGGGAGAGTGTTGATTAGGCATAACCAACTACTCTAAACGAGGGTCTAACTCGTTGCCACTCGCTAACTTACAAAATGTGTCCCGACTTCAGGGTAATCCCTCAGTTACGTGCGGAAATTAAGCACCGACGTAATGAAAACAAAACACTCACCCGCGTGCCTCCGCGTATAAGTGAGGCATTACTATTCGGGCCACCGCACACTGACCACAGTAAATCCCTCCACCCGCGAGACCTGTTCGCGTTGTTGCTGCCGAGGGGCACTGCTCTCGGTGTCAGAGCGCAAGTTTGAGTTGTAACCTCCATGTGGCCTGGCTTGTAATAGGACACCGCAGGCATGTCTTCCACGGCGCGTTTCCGTACAAAACTTACAAACGTTATCAAGCGGTTTCCGGGTCGAACAATCACTTGAAATGAACAAACCAGCCACAAACAAGGCTTTAGGCGAAGTCTCGGAGAGCGGTGAGTTTTATGGCATAGACGTTGCTCAAGGTGAGAGCAACATAGGGCAGGTTCAGTGGAACCGAAGTTTAACTTACGCGGTCACTAAAAGGAGAATGCGAAAATGCTTTGGACTATTCTTGTGGTGTTGTTGGTTCTCTGGTTACTGGGCTTCGGCACTGGCATCGCCGGTAACTTGATTCATTTGATTTTGGTGGTGGCGTTGGTTCTGTTAGTGATTAACTTGTTGACCGGTCGCCGCACCGTCTAAGCGGGTTATCTCGCATAGCAACAATTAAAGATAGTAAGAAGGGCGCACCTTAACAGGTGTCGCCCCTCTTTGCGTCTTGTTTCTTTTATTTGCCCCTCATACTAACTTCTGTTGGCAAGATCGACACTGCGACCGGCGTCTCGCGTTCAATGTCCCACACCCTGCACAACGGTTATACATCGTGCTGGCGAACCAACTAGTCAGAAGCGCGCTGCCGCCGAGGATGCCGACCAATACCGCAATGTTGAGCAGAGCGTCCCTCACTGCCGGTACTTCGCTTCCAGTTCCTGACGGTGCGCGTGGCCGCGTTCATAGCCACGACGGAAAGCGTCCTTGTCACACTCTTCGCCGTAACTTTCGCGCAGACGCGGCGCTGCTTCAACATATGAGGTGCGTCGATATCGAGGGTGCAGAGCGGCTTCGACGCCCCGCCGGTAACTTGTCTCATCGGTCTTGAAATCACTTCCCTGTCCGTCGTACTCCTCTTTCGCAGCATCCCGCAAACCGACCCACCAACTTTCACGTGCCGCGTCCAAACTCTCGGCCCCGGCCTGTGCCAATAAAGAACGTGCTGTGTCACCTTGCTCATCCGACTCGGCCATGACGATGACCACCGTCCGGCCCTGTCGCAAAGCGTCTTCATAGACGTACAACTCATCTTCCGGCAAGCCCGGCGCGATGTTGTCTTCGATTTTATCGCCGGCGGCCATCCCTGCTGCCACTCCGCTCGCGCCGAACAGAGCCGCTCCGATGATTCCGGCGGCGAGCACCGGCCCGACGCCCGGCACGAAGAGACTGGCTGCTGCAGCGCCGAGCGTGGCCCCACTCGCGACTCCCATCGCCCCGCCGACTGTTCCGCCGAGCGCCTTGCCCATCCCCGGCTGCTCCGTCTCGGTCGTCGGCACGTCTTCGTTTAACGCCCTGGCCGATGTGCCGGGGGCGAGCATGCTGATGCGTTCGCCAGCGATTCCGCTGGTGCGGATGTTGTCAACGGCGCGCTCCGCGTCCGCTGGTGATTGGAAAATTCCCGCGACGGTTCTCATATGCGATTTTGGTTTGAACGAAAGCCTGTGTCGGCCTTAAGTTCCGGTCGCCTTCCTTCGACCACAATTAAAATCATTGGATTAATTACTGATTGAAACAGCCCGGTAAGTCGGCGCAATTTTAGCACGAACATGATCGACCCGGACTCCAAAGAAACAAGTGTTGAGCCACGTGATGTGGCGTGGTAGAGTGTTCGCGCTCGCGGTTCCCGGCAGAGACAGTCCCGCGACGGAGACAACCCATATGATCGAAATTATTGATAAGCACTGGCCGATGTCGGTTGGCGACGGGAAAGCCACGCGCAAGAAGAAGCCGAAGATACTAGCCATCACGACGGATTGCTGCACCGGTTGCGCGGGATCGCCCGCCTGCATCGAGTACTGCCCGATTGAGGCGTGCATGTTCTGGATTCCCGACGAAGATCACCCGCCGTTCGGGCGCATCGAAGTCGACCCGAACCTTTGCATCGGCTGTCAGAAGTGCATCAGCAAAGGGCCGGAAGGCGCGTTCCTCGACGGATGCCCGTGGGACGCGATTGAAATGGTTCCGACCGAGGATTGGGAAGCGGCCCACGACATCACGCTCTCAGACTCGCCGCCCGCGCTGACGGCCGGTTGATTGATCTCTAGTTCATTGATGGCTGATCGTTTGGCAGAGACGTTTGCGACTCGCGGCGTTTGACGGCTTCAACTGTCAGCGCCGCTTGTTGTTTGATACGAGCGGGCATCCCTTCCATACCGCCGGCGTAGCGTTCGACATCCGGCAAATCTTCTGACGCGCCGACCACCGACAGCGCGCGCAGAGCCTCCCACACACTGTCTGCATCAGGTGCCAGCACGGCGACACCGTCTCCGGCACGAACCGCGTCACCCTCTTTCACCGAGGTCTGCTCAACCCTCCCCACGAGCGGCGAGCGAATGTCCAACGGCGGTCCATCATCTTTCAATTTGAGTCGCGTCAATGTGGCGTCCCTTTTGACATAAGCCCCCGGCGGGAGCGCGCTGACGATGGTACCTTCGGCAGGTGAGATGACAGTGAAGGGACGTAGCATGTCGCGGAGTTCGAGTCGGCCGCGTCGATCACCGAATCGCACCAGCGCCAGTGCCGCGTTGCGACGGACAATCGGCTCGCGGTCATTGAGTAATCGAAGCAGCCCCGCGCGAAACTCTTCCGACTTGTGCTCTTCGCCCATGACCCACGCGGCGGTCATGCGAAGGTCGGTGCTGGCGCTCTCACTAACCGACAGCACACGCGGATAGAAACGCTCGACGCTCGGTTCATGGCGGGCGATGCGCTCGGCGACCTGCGACAGCGCGTGCTGCACATAGCGAGGTTTGCTTTCATCCGCCAGGTATTTTTCGATTTCCCCGTTCGTCAGCGCCCGTCCGAACCATGTTCCGTACCAGAAGACGAACGGGATGATGATAAACAACGCGGCGACGACAGCGAGCGGCCACGGCGAACGGCGCGGCGCATGCTTCGTGTCGACCGCCGCGGGACTGTCGACGGATGGGTGTCGGTTTGCCGTTGAAGTGTTCTCTGCCATCTGAAAGTCTTAGGGCTTCGCCGAAGAGTTTATTTGACCGGATATAACTGATAGAGCATCAGGTAAACGATGACACCCGTCACCGAGACATACACCCATAGCGGGTACGTCCAACGCGCGATGCGCCGGTGCAGCGCGTACTGTCCACGCAGCGCGCGCCACAGCGTCACGGCAATCAGCGGCACGATGACCGTCGCCAGAATCACGTGTGTGATCAAGATCGTATAGTAGACGGGACGGACGATTCCCTGCCCGGTGAAGCGGATCGAGCCGTAGTTGTAGTGATATACGAGATATGAAATCAGAAACAGCGTCGACACGGCAAGCGCCGAGATCATCGTCATCATGTGCGCCGTTATTTTTCTGCGCCGGATAAATATCAATCCGATGACGAGTAAGATTCCGCTCGTCGCGTTCAATAAAGCATTCAAATGCGGTAGTACCGAGTTATTCATGATCCTGTGAATGACAATCGAAATTTATCGAAGCGAAACGATCAATCGTTAAGATTCACTTCCGCCCAAGTTGTCCAATGAAAGTCTCCGTCCTTCTGGGGTGAGCGCGTAGAAGTCGTTGCCGCGTTCCTCAAGCAAACCGTCAACGACCAGGTCTTCAACCGCATGCAGGATTGCCGTCCGCACGCCGGGATCATTGCTGTCGCCCGCCTCGAACAGTTCGTGAAGGTCGAGCGTCTCCCTCTGCCACTCGTCAAACATCCGCACCACACGCAGTTTCAGATCATCGTACTCAGACATCGGCGTACTCCTCAACAAAGAGAAAACTCGAATCTTGAAATGACGATATTACTATAGCGGATTGGAAAGCACGGCGTGAGCGGGGAGATGGGAGGCAACAGTGCGGAATTGTCGCCAAGGGATGAAAAGGCTGGTGGCGTTCGACATATCAACCGTTCGTCATTCAGCCGTCAACTCTTCTTCGTTTGATGCGTGGGTTTCGGCGCGGCGCGTTTGACGCTCATCTCTTCGTAGCCGCAACGCTCGCACTGCCAGAGCGGGAAAAGTTCCGAAGGGTTGGCGGCGCTTTGGTAGATGGCGCGGTCGGACGGGATGATTTTGCCGCCGCAGTTCGGACATGCCCGCCCGCGGAAACTCTGCTTCTCGACTTCGAGGATCGGTTGAGAATCGTCTGTCATAGATTCTACACGGCTGCTGAAAACATCGAACAGAGAGAGAGAGATGACTGTGCCATCGCCTGACGAATCAGTCCTTCCCCGGCTGTTTTTTATGTAACTTAAATGCGACGAAAAACACGGAGCAGAAGATTGTCACCGGTGGGACGAGCAGCACCAGGATGGCGAGGTTCATCGTCCGCGCCGTCGCCGCCCCAGCGCCGTCGAGCGCCGTCTTGCACAACGCGCACTGGGCGAGCGCCGCTGGAGTATCCAGCAACAGTGTCAGCACCATCGCCGCCGCCATTGTCAGCAGAATCTTATTCAGTGGAGCGTGGTCGAACATCAAGCCCTCAATTCATCGAGCCTCAGTGGTAGCGACAGCGCCCGCGCGCGTCGTGCGCAGGTTAAGCGAGCGCGTGCTGTCAGGGAAGAAAATAAACAGCAGGCAGATGCACACGACGAGGATCGGGATCAGCGTCAGCACGAGGCTCATCCGCTCGAACCGCAGGTGCATAAAGTACGCCACAATCAGTGCCGCCTTAATCAGCGACAAACCGATCAGGATGGTTAGCATGATAAAGAGCGGCACCTGAAAGTAGGCCAGCACTACCTCAATCACAGTCAGCACCAGCAGGCCGCCGAGCACGTTCAGGAAAAGGCGCATGCTGCCCTCGAAGTGAATCGGCCCTTCGTCGATCAACACTTCGCCTTCGGGGATAGCGAACGAAGGCATCTTCAATAGGCCCCTCTCCCACAGCATCAGCGCCGGACTGACCATGAACACGCCGGCCAGCATCAGACAGACCGCCGTCATGAACAGACTATCGGTGCTGATAAATGCCCCGGACATCGCCGCGCTCCGCACCGCGAGCGCGATGAAGCCGACCGCGAACAGCACACAAAGTCCGTTCAGCAACAGATCGGTGTCGGCGGTCAGTCGCCTAAGTGGCGCGAAGGCGCGGCGGCCCCCCGACCCCGGCGCCGGCAATTCGCCGCCGGCCCGTCCGGCATCGACCACGGGCCGATCAAACGGCCTCATCGAAGTGCTGACGAGTCGGGAAACATTGGTCGAAGATGGTTCTTTTTCCATAGACTTGTTTCACCCGCAAATTCTTTTTTCGCTTTCACCACCCCGCCTTTCACACCTCACCCGGCATGAACCGACATCAGATAAATAAGCGGAAAGACGAACATCCACACGAGGTCGACGAAGTGCCAATAGAGGCCGCTGATTTCGACATCTTCATGCCGCACGCGCCTGATCTTGAACGCGATCCAGCCGAGGTAGATGACGCCTGTCAGAACGTGGAACATGTGCAGCCCGGTGATCGTGAAGAAGCACGCGCCGAATAGCGGCGGCGCGTTCGGCCATTCGCGCGCCCACTCTTCCGGTAGCGAGAAAGGCTTCAAACCGTAATCATGAATCAGGTGGTACCACTCGTAAAGGTGCAGGACAAGAAACGTCAACCCGCCGAGTATCGTCAACATAATCCAGCGGCGGGCTGCACGTTTGTTGCGACGCGACGACGCGCCGACCGCCATCACCATCGTGAAGCTCGACGCGAGCAGGCACAGCGTCATCACCGTCGAGAAGACGACGCTCGGATAGAAGTGAAACGGCGCCGGCCACTCGTCGCTCGACGCGCGCACGTAGCTGTATCCAATCAGCAGCGCCGAGAACGTCATCGCATCAGAGACGATGAATAGCCACATCCCCAGCTTCTTATGACCGACGTGATATGGGAACGTGCCACCGCCCCAATCCGCCGCGAGCGTCGATTGATCAACCGCGTGAGCTTCTGTGCTCAAGGCCGTCACCTCCAGAGTATGAGGAGTAATAACAGGTAGACCCACAGGCCGTCCATAAAGTGCCAATAGATGCCGAGCACGTCGGTCGCCACGCGCCGCTTCGGGTCGACACCCCGCCCTGCCAACGTGCCCCGCTGCCTTCTGACGCGCAACACCATAAATGTGAGCGCTAACACGCCGCCGAGAATGTGGAGTCCGTGCAGCCCCGTCATCACGTAGAAGAAAGAGCTATGCGGGTTGGAGGCGAGATAGACGCCCTGCCCCACGAGTTGCTGCCAGGCCAGCAACTGCATGCCGATGAACCCGACGCCGAGCAGCAACGTCACCCACAGCCAACGCTCGTAGCCGGCCATCTCATCACGCGCGAGCGCCTTTCGCGCCGCGACGATGGTAAAGCTGCTGGCGATAATCAGCGCCGTGCTGACCCAGACCAGCGGCGGCATCGTGATCGGCTGCCAATCGTTCGAGCCGGGCAGACCGGCGCGCACGATGTATGCACTTGTCAGGGCTGTAAAGAGCATCAGGATTGAACCGATACCGACCCACATCCCGATGCGATAGCGATCCGGGGTCCAGTCCTGGCCGCCACCACCACTGCCCCGGTCGCCGCCCGATCCGCCGCCGTTCTTACCACCCGGGCCGTTGCCGCCAAAGCGCGCTGTCCGCGTCGGTGTCACCGGGCGCGTGACTGTCACCGCTGATCCGGCCCCTGCCGCTGTCGTCCCCTGTCTAGTGCTTGTGACCATTGTGTCCATTGCCTGAAATTTCGCTCCCGCCTTGAACAAGTGGGCTTTGATTCGCTTCCGTCGCGTCGGGCGTCGTCTGCATCACGTAGTCGTCGGGTGCGCCCGGCACCGCAAACTCGTAAGGCCCGCGGTAGACGGTCAACACACGCCCGCCGAAATTGTCGTGCGGCGGCGGCGAACTGGTCGACCACTCCAGCGTCGTCGCCTCCCACGGATTGTCGCCCGCCGGTTCGCCCTTCCAGATGCTCCAAAAGAAGTTGTACCAGAAGAGGAACTGCGCGCCGACGGTGGCAATCACCGCAATCGTGACGAACATCACCAGCGGGTCGAGCACACGCAGGAATTCGTATTCCTCGAACGACGCATAACGGCGCGGCATCCCGACGATGCCCATGACGTGAAACGGAATAAAGATCGCGTAGACGCCGATGAACGTCGGCCAGAAGTGAATCTTGCCGAGTCGCTCGCTCATCATCCGCCCGAACATCTTCGGGAACCAGAAGTAGGTTCCAGCGAACATTCCGAAAATCGCCGCGACGCCCATCACGAGATGAAAGTGTCCGAGCACAAAGTAAGTATCGTGCATCGACAGATCAAGCGAAGTCTGGCCGAGCACGATGCCGGTCACACCGCCCGCGACGAACAGCGAGACGAAGCCGATGGAGAACAGCATCGGCGTCGTGAATCTGATGCGCCCGCCCCACAGTGTCCCGATCCAGTTGAAAGTTTTGATTGCCGACGGAACGCCAATCGTCAGCGTCAGCACGGAGAAGGCCATGCCGGTGTATGGACTCATGCCGCTCAGAAACATGTGATGGCCCCACACAAAGAAGCCGAGCAGCCCGATGGCGAACATCGCAAAGACCATCGCGCGATAGCCGAACACCGGCTTACGTGCGAACGTCGACAGAATGTGCGAGGTCACGCCCATCCCCGGCAGAATCGCGATGTAAACCTCCGGGTGGCCGAAGAACCAGAACAGATGCTGCCACAGAATCGGCGAGCCGCCATTATGTTCCGTCAACACGCGCGTCCCGTCCGACAGCCCGCCGGGAACGAAGAAACTGGTATCGGCGGTGCGGTCAAGAAACAGCAACACGCCCGCCGCCAACAACACCGGGAACGCGAGCAGCGCGAGAATCGCGGTCGTGAACCACGACCAACAGGTGAGCGGCATCCGCATCAAAGACATCCCGCGCGTCCGCATGTTAAGCAGCGTCGTAATGAAATTGAGCGCGCCAAGCAGCGACGCGACGCAGAAGATGGCGATGCTGATGATCCACAGATTCTGCCCGTTCCACCACAGATTCTGGGCGCTTCCCATCCCCGGCACGTTCAGCTTGCCGCCAATCGCGTTGAGCGTCGGATAGCCGGTCCAACCGCCGGTCGGCCCGCCTCCTTCGACGAACGCCGCCGCAATCAGCGCCACAAAGCCGACGAATGTGACCCAGAACGACAGCATGTTGAGCGTCGGAAACGCCATGTCTTCCGCCCCGATCTGAATCGGCAGAAAGTAGTTGCCGAAGCCACCCTGCGGCGCGGTCGTCAACACAAAGAAGACCATCATCGTGCCGTGCATCGTCACCAGCGAGAGGTAGAATTCCGGCGTCATCACGCCGCCCTTCGCGCCAATCGGAAAGAGTATTTCGAGGAGCGGCCACGCCGTCCCCGGCCATGTCAGATTCATCCGCATCAACACCGACAGCAACATCCCGACCAGCACCGCCGCCATCGCCAGCAATAGATACTGGATGCCGATTACTTTGTGGTCGATGCTGAAAATGTACTTACGGATAAAGCCTGTCGGCGGGCCGTGATGATGCGCCGCCGCGGATGGAGCGTGCGCGTGGGCGGCGGCGTCGGGCTGGATTACATCGTGAATCGTCTCTGCCTCGGCCATCTCTCTCTTCTCCTCGTCGGTGGCGGCTGCTTTTTTCTGCTCCGTGAGGAGCAGTTGAAAAGAGTCGCACATTAGGTAGCGTTTTGTTTTCCGTCCTCTATTGTGGAACGCTGCCGAGCGGATACTTCTTCAGCAACTCCGTCATCCGCGTCTTAAACTGCGTGGGCGGAAGCGCGGTCATCTCGCGATACTCATTTTCAGGCAGCACCAGCAAATAGCTTTTCATTTTGTAATGCAGTTGGCCGCAGAGTTCGGCGCAGGCGAGTTCGAACTTGCCGGTCTTGACCGGTGTGAAATGAACGCTGATGTTCAAGCCCGGCACCAGGTCTTGTTTGAACCGCAACTCAGGCACCCAGATGCTGTGCGTTACGTCGCGCGCGCTGAGAACGAGTTCGACGGGACGGTCGACCTGCACGGCGAGCGTCGGCACCACCACATCATCCTTCGCACCGGGGCTGTCAGCGTCCAGCCCGATGAAGTTGGCCGAGGAATCGGCGATCTTTACCGGATCGGTGCGCCCGAATTTATTGTCGGCACCGGGATAATGAAAGTTCCACTGAAACTGCTGCGCGGTAACGCGAATCTGTGCGGAGCCGGCGGGCGCTTCGTTGAAGTGGAGTTGTGCCCACACGCGCTGCCCCATCAAGCCGAGCGCCACGAAGATGACCGCTGTCACGATGGTCCAGACGACTTCAAGACGGTTGCTGCCGTGCGAATAGACGGCGCGTTCACTACGACTACCCTCGCGCCGGTTGGAGCCGTACCGCCACAGCATCACGCCGAGGCCGATCTGCGCCGCCGCGAAGGTGACGCCGACGACGATGATAGAAATTAGAAACTGCCGGTCATAGGCCGGGCCGTGCGCCGTGATCGACTCTGGAAACCACCACCGCCCGTTGACGAACATCCACACGGTTGCGAGCGTCATCACCCAGATGAACACCGCCATAGCACGTCCCATGCTTCTTCTCCCTTCAAGTTGAGATTGCCGATTGCCGATTTGAAGTGCAGTGAACAATCTGTTGCGTCATCTTTTTCGGGTCAGTAATCGAAAATCGAAAATCGGCAATCTCAACTCCCCTCACTGATTGATGACCATCAGACCGAACAACACCGGCAGGTACAGCACTGATGCAAGCAGCAGACGCCGCGCGTTCTGCTGCGACAGCGAGACGGCGGCGATGACGCTGCTGACGATGTACATCAGGCCGAGCGCAATCGCGCCGAAGAAGTAAACCGCGCCCGACGTGCCAAGCGCCGCCGGCATCAGGCTCACCGGCAGCAACAACAGTGCCCAGATGACGATCTGCTGCCCGGTCATGCGCCCGGCGGGTTCGACGACCGGCAACATCACAATGCCGGCGCGTGCGTAGTCCTCTCGGTACATCCACGCAATCGCGAGGAAGTGCGGGAATTGCCACAGGAACAGGATGGCGAAGAGCGCCCATGCTTCGAGACTGAGGCTGTTGTTCGCCGCCGCCCACCCGACCAGCGGCGGCATCGCGCCGGGGAATGCCCCGACGACCGTTGACAGAGATGTGCGTGTCTTCAGCGGCGTGTAGCAGAAGAGATAGCCGATGATGATCGTGAGGCCGAGCAGCGCCGTCAGCGGGTTGACGAACAGCGCGAGATAAACCTCCGCGAGCACGGTCACGGCGATGCCGAAGACGAGCGCGTCCGCCGGCCTGAGTTTACCTGTCGGCAGAGGGCGCCGCGCGGTGCGGCGCATCAGTACATCAAGGTCGCGCTCAATATACTGATTGAGCGCTGCGATGCCGGATGACAGTAGTGCGACGCCGCAGAGGGTGTGCGCCAGCAACGCATAATCAAGTCGCCCTTCAGTGCCGAGACAAAACCCGGCGGCTGAAGTGAGGGCGATTAAAAAAGTGATACGCGGTTTCGTCAACTCGACATAAGCCGCGACCTTTTCACGTAGTGACAGCGGTTCCGGCGAATCAACCGCTGTCACCACCGGTTCGATTTCTAAGGCAATGCTTTCCATGTATGACACACTCTGACCGATCATGAATTGTTTGCACCTGAAGACGAACCCGGACTTTGAACCGGCATGTTGAGAGACATATCTCCGGTAATGTATGTGGGGCGTTTTGTCGGTGCTGTTGAAGATCAATCAGATTGTAGAACGCCGTGTCACTACTGGCAATCGTGACTGACAGTAGAAATGCTTATCACGACGGCGCACGTTGCTAATGACCTCCGAGCATCGGCAGGTCAAGCGCCGGCAGCATTTCAAACGAGCCGCCCGGCGGTAATGACGCGGTGGCACCGCCGCCGAAAGAGAAGTCCTGTGCTTTGCTCTCCTTCGCGCCGACGGTGACGGACTGTGTTTTCTCGCCGAGCTTTTCGTGCCATGCGACGAGCGTGTAGGTTCCCGCCGGCAGACCCTTGATTTCGTATGCGCCGTCTTCACCGCTCACCGCGTAGAACGGGTGCTTGACAACGCCGATGTATGACTTCATCCACGGATGTACCTGACACTTGACCGGGATGAAAGTTTCGGCGCGCACAAAAGTCTTTTCGATGGGGGCCGCGCCGGTCGTCTGCGATTGATTGAACTGCGGGTTGCTCTTGGCCTGCACATTGACGTTGTGCGAAGTCTTATCGCTGTTCGTGACGCTCAGCTTCTGCCCGACCATCAAGCCGATGACGTGCGGCGTATAGTGACATCCTTTTTGATCGAGCGTCTTCGCTTCGGTCGGCACATCAAACGTCAGGTTGGCAATGTTCTTTCCGCCATCCGCGGTCTTACCGTCTTTGACGTAGATAAAGACGTTACCGAGCTTGCCGTCTTTGACGACCACATCCTCGACCACCGCGTTCGGGTTCGCGGCCCCGCACGTTGCGTCGGCGTCCATACTGATCGGGATCGGCTCCGGCGCCGTCCCCGTGAACGCGACTGTCCCGGTGACTGTCCCCTCATTGCCGCTCGACGTGTACTTCGCACCGGCAGACTCGGTCGGCGCAGCATCATCTTCCGCCAAGTCATCTTCCTCTTCACCGCCCCCGCAGGATGCCAGCGTCAGCAGACCGAACACGACGAGCAGCAGCAGAAGCATCCGCGCGCGTTTCATCATCATTTAATTAATCCCTCCACTAAAGAAACTTACGAATAGAGTTTGCTGTCCAGAGAGCCGGTTGCACAGAGAGTTGCCAATCGCACGCCGCCGTACCGCGACTGAACTACACACGCGCACGCGGGCGCACGTGTGCCGTCCGCTTCGGCGGTGGTGTTGACGACGACAATTCACGCCGCCGCGCGGGGCGCACAGCGGCGCGTTGCGCACGCACGCCGCTTCGATTGCTGTGGCGCTTCGACAAGGCTTTTGCCGCCGGCGTCTTCAGTCCACGGTGTGCGGATGCGACCTGCTGCGCCGCCGCCGCCGGTGCTCCGTTGCCCGGAGCCGAAGGCGTCCCGGACGAGAGGCGACGCTGTTCGTCCGGCGTCAATTGCAGCATGTAACGCACCAACAGCTTCGCGTGGTCACCCTGGTATCCGTCGTAGAGTTGCTGCGGCATTCCTTTCAATATCCAACGCTCGCCGTCCTTCTCGAATAACTCCGAAGGCATCGAGGTGCCCGGCATGATGCGTTGTGGGTCGAGTATCCAATGGAACGTCCAGCCCGGCTTGAGGCGCTCGCTGGCCTGTAGGAAGTTCGGCGCCGAAGCCGTCTTGTCATGTGCAGGGTTGCCGGTCAGGTGACACTTCAGGCAAGGCGCCGCCTGCGACGTGAACAGCGAACGCGCCAACTGCTGCTCCTGATCGGTGAGCGGGTCGAGATTCTCTTTGATGTACGGTTCCTGCTGCGCCGATACCGCGAGGAAGAAACGAATCAACGTGCGCAATTCGTTTGGTGAAAAGTCAAACGTCGGCATCCGCGCTTTCAAATATGTGCGCACGCCGTTGCGGTTCGCGCCCGGCTGTGGCTGCAACGCGCCATCAACTTGTGCGGCGGACGACTGCTTACCAGGCTGATTCTGATTGCCGGACTGCTTACCTGTCTGACTGCCGGCTTGACCACCCGCCGTGTTTTTGCCGTTTGCGCCGCTCTGCTGCTGTCGTGTGAAGCCGACGGCGTTCGTCATCATGGTTGTGTGCGCGGGCGCGGTCAGTTGATTCCCGTTCCCGGTTGCGCTCAGCGACGGGTCACGCAGGAAACCGAGCAGCCAATTCGGATCGACCCGCGCGCCTTCAGTCATCAAACCAGGTGGCAATTCGGCGCGGCCTTCTGGCGATTGGTATAACGGCAGTCCTGACAGCATCGACTGCTGCCCGACCTGCACGCTGTGGCATCCCATGCAGTTATATTTCTTAATTACCCACCAACCGTCTTGAATATCTTTCTGGGCGTCAGTCGGGCGGTAGAAGAGTGACTGCGGAACGCTTGCGCCCTCGAATCCGACGCTGCCGATCAGCAGTGTCGTCAGCGCATTTCGCCAGCCCTTCTGCTCGTTCATGTACGGCTGCGGCATACGCAGCATATCCTGCGGCTCTTTCTCTTTGCCCTCGTCGTAAATCCACGGGGTCGCCAGTTTATTTTCAAAGAAGCCTTTGCGGTTGTACCACGGCTCGACTTTCTTCTTCGGATTGTGCGGGTCGATGCCGCGCTCGGCGTCGTGCGTCAGCAGCGCGAAGTCGAGCCGCTCAATCGGCGTCGCGCCCTCGGTCGTCAGTTCTTTGCCGATGCGTTGCTCTTCCTCAAAGCCTTTGATCTCGTGACAGCCCGCGCACCCATATTGCTTAATCAACGTGTGCCCCTGCTCTTTCAAACGCGCGTCGTCCATAAACGCGGCGTCCGGGTACGTGCCGCGGTTCGATAGCGAAAAAATATAAGTGGCGATGTCGCGCGCATCCGCGTCGGAGAGACGGAAGTTCGGCATCACCGTCATGTTCTGCACCTGCAACTCGGAGCCGTCGAGCGGCGACTTGGCGTGCTCCGCGTCGAAGATGTAGGCGACGCCGCGACTCTGGTAATCGTCGCGCGTCAAATCGCGTTTCAGCTTCGGGCTATATGGCGCCCAGCGTTCGCGCGGGTTGTGTATCCAGCGGACGATGTAATCGTAGTTCGACTTTTCGGCGACGCGCTGTAAGTTCGCGGCAAAGTCGCCGCCCACCTCACTGCCCGGATCGCCGATAGAGTGGCAGGCCATGCAGCCGATGGTTTCGAAGATTTGTTTTCCACGCGCGCCGTCGCCCTGCGCTTGCTGCGGCACTTGGCCGTCAAAGCTCTCCTGCCAGAGATAGGCTGCAATCGCTTTGCGCTCGTTCGTCTCGCGCTCTTTGTCGCGGGTGTTGTGGCCTTCGCTGTCGAGTCGCCAATAGGTCGGCATCTTTGTGCCGGGGCGAAATTCCTGCGGGTTGCGCAGCCATTCAGGAATCCATTCCTTGCGCAGCTTCAGTCGCACATCCTTCAGATTCGGCCCGACCTTCTTTTGATCGAGCATCAGGAAACGTGACTGCGTATTCAGTTGTTCGACGCGTGCTTCAATCTGACTGTTGGTGACGCGCAACGCCTCGGCGCGGGCGAGCAGTTTCTGCGCCGCCGCGTCGTCGGCAGCATCGGCCACACCGGCGGCGGCCTGTCGCGCTTCGCGGTCGTTGGCGAGTTGTTCCTCTTCGAGTTGCTTGATTAACTGCCGCGCGCCGGCGAGCGCGTCTGACTCGCGGTCGAAGCCTTCGTAACGGTGACAACCGACGCAGCCACGTTGCTGGAATAAATCTTTGCCGAGTGTCAGCGTCGGCGCGCCGTCGAGCACGCGGTCGCGCGAGTGACACTGCTGACAACCCGCTTCAAGATTCTCTTTTCGGTGAAGCGGGAACAACCAGTGCCGATTCATCCCGTGCGCTTTTTCAATGGTCGTCGTCGCGCGACCATTGCCGCCGTGGCAACTGGCGCAGCCGAATCTCTCCACATCATGGATTTGGAGCAACTCTTTATTCGGATGGCTGATGAAGGCGCGGGCGAAACTGTCCGGAGTGCGGCGCGCTCCTTTCATCACTGCCGGTGTCAATTCGAGCGGCTCGCGTGTGCCGAGGTGACATGTCTCGCAACGGTCAACCACATCGACGCTCGAAACATTGATCTGCCGCATCGTGTAGTCGAAGTTTTCGTTCTTCTTCAACAGACTGTCGACCTGCTGCGCGCTGAGGCCGATTAAGTTCTCTTTCAAATAATCGTCGCGCTTCTTCGCTAACTCACTCGACTCGCGCAATAACTCGGCGCGCTCCACCAGCAGACGCGCCTTCTCTTCCTTCGATTTGTTGTAGCGCTCTTCGATCTGCGGGAAGGTGAGCTTCATCTCCTGCGTCTTGTTCGAGCCGTCATCGGCGGGCATCTCGACTTCGATCTGCTCGCGCTTAACCTCTTCGACATCCTTTCGCAAATCGTCTTTCTTCGACTGGCTCGGCGCGCTCTCGATTCGATAATTAATCAGCGTGATGTTGCCGCGCGCGTTTTGGAACGGATCGGTAATCGCGGCAATCTGCGAGTCGATCACCTTGACCCGTTTATCAATCTCGCGCTTGCGCGGCTCGACCTGTCCAGCCGCCGCCTTCGCCGCCTGATCCAACTCCTGATACGCGGCGCTCTCCTTCACGTCCTTCTCGGTCTGGTTGCCGCGTCGCTTCAGAATCCTCAGGTAACGGTTGTACCGCTGCACGAAGACGCGTTGCGTGTTCTTCCACGGGCGCTGGCCGTACACTTCATCATAGAGCGCCCATGCCAGCGACCCCATCAGCAGCAGCGCGCAGAGGAGCAGAATGCTACTCGTCGAGCGACTGGTGATCGGGTCGGGCGCCGGGGCGGCGTCAGGCTCGCGCTTGATAATTTTGTCGGCGTCAGGTGTCTCAGCCACGAGTTAAATTCTCCGAATCGGCGATCAGGGTTTGAGCTGTCAGCTATCAGCGTTCAGCTATCAGCAAAACAGAGGGCATCATGTAATCGGGGGTGATTGAAAACACCCTTGAGTAATTAAGTGCTGGCTGAAAGCTGAGAGCTGACGGCTGACAGCTCAAACATTAAACCACGGTGTCACCCACACATACTTGATGTTCAGCGCGAGGCGCAGCGCGATCTTGACCGGCAGCGCGATCAACACCGAGATCGCGAAGAACTGGAACGTCACGTATTGTAGCAGGCTCGTGCGGGCGAGCATTTTGCGCTCAAAGCCGTTCCACGTCATCAGTTTGTGTAGCAGTAAACCCGCGAGCACGTAAAATAGTCCGACCACAATCGCGCCGAAGATGATCTTCGCGGGCATGCTCGTGATGCCGACGAAATCGTGGAGGTCGCGGTTCTTGTCGAACACGACGGCGTTATGATCCCACGTCTGGCCCGGCCAGAACCAAATCCATCCGGGGCCGCGGATGAATGTGCCGATGATAATCAGCACAATCCACGTCAACCATCCGATACCGAACATACCCAGCGCGAAGCGCCGCTGCTTAATTGTGTAATAGCCGTTGCCGAACGGATTCGAGTCGACGTACGGGAAGACCATCAGCCCGACCATAATCAGCGACGGCATCACCACGCCGGCGATCCACGGGTCGAAGTAGACGAGCATCTCCTGCAAGCCGAGGAAGTACCACGGTGCCTTCGACGGATTCATGGTCAGGTTGGGATTGGCGGGTTCTTCGAGCGGCGCGTCAAGCGTGATTGACCACACGAACAGAATCACCGTCACAATCACGGCAGCGAGAAATTCGACGCGAATGAGAAACGGCCACACGTGCAGTTCGCGCGCCCAACCCGGTCGCCACGGCAGCGTCTTGCGATGGTGCGTCTTGGCGAGTTGCGGGTCGCGTTCCAACTGCTCAATTAGGCGGTCGTTCTCACGCGCCTGCTTCAGACCGAGCCACGTAAAGAACGGAACCAGGAATAGCATCGCCACAATCGGGATGTTGTCCGGCGCCGCCGTGATCTTCCACAATTGATGCCAGTCCATAATTTCAGTTTTTCAGTTTTTCAGTTTTCAGAAGATAGTTTCCAGAACAGACTGAAAACTCAAAACCAAAAACTGAAAACTTTTTATTTCTTAACCAGTTTGAGTTCAGATTCGAGCATCACCGGCGCGGGGCCGGAGATGCCACCGTCTTTGCGGATGCGCCAGAAATGCACCGCCATAAAAATCGACGCGACGAGCGGGATGCCGATGCAGTGCCAGATGTACGAGCGCAGCAATGCGTTCGAATCCACAATCGACCCGCCGAGCAGACCAAAGCGCACATCGTTAAACGGCGTCATGCCGAGTTGCGGGCCGAATGGGCCTTCGCTGCCGAACATCGGCGTGGCGCGCGCCATATTGGTGCCGACCGTCACCGCCCAGAAGCCGAGTTGGTCGTCGGGCAGCAGGTAGCCGGTGAACGACAACAGCAGCGTCAGCACCAGCAGCACCACGCCGACGCACCAATTGAATTCGCGCGGGCGCTTGTAAGAACCGGTCAGCACGACGCGAAACATATGCAGCCACGTCGTGATAATCATCAGGTGCGCCGCCCAACGGTGCATGTTCCGTAAGAGTTTGCCGAACGGCACGTCGTGTTCGAGATAGAGAATGTCGCGGAACGCCTGCACCTTCGTCGGGTGGTAATAGAACATCAGCAACACGCCGGTAAAGGTCAGTACGATGAATAGATAGAATGTAATGCCGCCCATGCCCCAAGTGAAACCGTAGCGCACCGCGTCGCGATTAATCTTGGCCGGGTGAAGATGAAGGAAAACGTTTGAAAGGACGGCGAGCGAGCGGTTGCGCGGGTCGGTGCGTTCGTGCGAAACGCGAAAGATCGACTTCCAGAGTTGCGTCTGCTGCGGGTCTTTGTAGGCTTTCGCCTCGTCGAGAGCACGGTCTTTGAGGGCGAGGCTTTCCTCGCGCGCTTTCTCCAGCAGTCCTACCCCCGTTCTTGTTATGCCGCCAGGCTTTCCCGTTTTCGATTCAGGACTTTCAGGCTCCATACCGCCCTCCGGTTATTAATTTTTGATTGCCGATTTGCGATTGAAGAAGAAAGCGCCTCGGAACTTCTCGTCTGAAGAATGTCAATTCCAGTTGCTTCTAATTGAAAATCGCAAATCTAAATTTGCAAATTCTCTTACAACGGAATATACGCCCCCGGTTCGTCAAATTTGTTTTCGCCACCTTTCGGCCACTGGTACAGCCTGCCGGTGTTGACTACGATCTGGCCTTCGGCATCGAGTTCGACATGCGCACGGTCCATCGGTCGTGGTGCCGGGCCTTCAAAGTTGACGCCCTCGCTATCGTAGCCGCTGCCATGACACGGGCACTTGAATTTGTTCTCGCTCGCTTTCCAATCAGGCGTGCAGCCCAAGTGTGTGCAAACCGCGAAGATCACAAACATGCGGTCGGAAGTCTTCGTCACCCAAATGCGATACTGCTGTTGATACTTCGTGTCGACACCAAGCGAGTAGTCGCCGGGATACCCGATGCGGAAGACGCTCGACGGCTCGTAGATGGCGCGCGGCAGAAAGAACCGCAGGAACATCAAAAAGCTGGTGCCGAGGAATCCGACGATGGCGGCCCAGACGATGCGCCGCCGCGTCCGGTTCGTCGGCGTATCAATCGTGCTTTGAGTGATGGTGCCGGCAGGCTTGGACGCTGGAACAGCCTTCGGAGCGGCCTTGCTGACCCCGGTGCCCGGCACCACGGCGGGCGACTTCGCCGCAACCGTCGCCGGAGGAATTGTCTTTTGTACGGTAGTGGTGGACGTATGTGTCGGAGACGTGACAGTTGGCGGCGCGCTCGCGGGGGGTGGCGCTGTTGAGGCCGCAGTTTCTCTCGGAGGCGAAACTGTGGACGCACCGGACTGCGCTGGTGAACCGTTTACGCGAGGTTCGGGCTGTCCGGACGCAGCCGTGGCCGGCGTGTCTTTGGCGGGCACGGCGTCGGGTTCACTTTCCGCAGGAAGAGTAGGGTTCGCGTGGTTGTCCATGCCGCGACCTCCGTCAGAGGATTTGAGTATGCAGACTATTAATTGCTAAAGCTTCAGCCTATGAATTGTCACAGAATAAAATCCCACGCGCAAGTGATGCAACTCTCCGCACAAGAGCGAAGTTTCTTTGCGCTGGGATGCAATTGTTATGTGTGACAATTGAAGTGCGCCGCGCCTGAAAAAAATTTATGAATCGGCTGGCTAAGCGCCTTTATACTATGTCTGCGTTCCGCTGGCAAGATTTTATTTTTCCATAGGGTAATGTTACGGGTGGCGGAAAAGAGTGGCAACAGACTTGCGGTCTGTGTTGTGGTGGCATCCTCAGACTGAAGTCTGATTATATCCTCCAATAACTGAGGCATTACTTCACACGAACATCGAACGATGCGCTCCGGCGTGAATCGATGACGGTTCTTTTCCCTTTCACTTTACATCATGACCGAGAAACCGCACGTCATCATTTACACACGCCTCGGTTGCCATCTCTGCGATGAAGCCAAACGAGAGATCTTCGCCGCTGACTGTGAGGACGAATTCACTTTCGAAGAGATCAACATCGACACCGATTCGTCGCTCGTCCGACTCTACGGCTTTGATGTCCCGGTGGTGACAGTTAACGGAATCGTGACCTTCAAACATTGTCTGACCGCCGTCGAGTTCAAACGGCAATTGAGGAACCGTCTGCCCGACTAACGATGCATGGGAAAGTAGGAGGTTGGGTTTTGCGAATAGGATTTAGCCAAGCCAAACGACGGGCAACTCGAACACGCGTTGCCGGAAAATCCACTCATCGATTTATGACCGTCTTAAATAAGTTTAGAGCGGCTCACTTCCGTGCGAGCCGCTCTAAACAGAATAACCGGAATCTCTACAAAGATGGAATCGTATTCACGACCGAGAGCCTTTCGCACCCTTCGCTCGTTTCGAATCCACCTCTTTGACATCTACCTCGGTGCGGCGAACCGTGTCGTGGACCGTCTCCGAGCGTTCGCGAACATCTTTGCCGACGACCACTTCTTCAACGACGCGCGCCTGCTTGCTCACCACCGCCTCTTCAGACATCTAGGTAACTTCGATCACGCCTTCCTTGAATGCGCTCATATCGGCATTGCTCACCGAACGATCCATCGGGCGGCGCTCAACGTGTACATGCTCTTCACGCTGACGCACCTCCGCTTCCACAGGCCGCTCC
>JALZJL010000180.1 GCA_030859785.1 Acidobacteriota bacterium | reverse complement strand
AGGTCGAGGGGCGTGCGCCGTTACGCGAGAAGATCTCGACATCGGTGGAGTTGCCGTTGGCGCCGGAGACGAAGCGGGTGTTGCAGTACGCGCACGAAGAGAGTGATCGATTGCAGCACCGGCACATCGGGACGGAGCATCTGTTGCTGGGGTTGCTGAGAGAAGAGCGGTCGATGGCGGCGGAGATATTGTACGAGCGGGGTCTACGCTTGAACGCCGTCAGGGAAGAGGTGGCCCGCGCGACTGGTGCCGACCTTCGTTCCGCGCAGAAGAAAGAGACACCGCACCTCGCCGAGTTTTCGCGTGATTTAACCGATGACGCCGCCAACGACAAACTCGACCCACTCGTCGGTCGCGAAAATGAGATTGAGCGCGTGGTGCAGATTCTGTGCCGCCGCACAAAAAACAATCCAGTTTTGATCGGCGAGCCGGGCGTCGGCAAGACCGCGATTGTCGAGGGCCTCGCGCAGCGGATTCATCGCGGCGACGTGCCGTCGTTCCTTGAGAACAAGCGCATTCTGTCGCTCGATTTGTCGCTGATCGTCGCCGGCACGAAGTACCGCGGGCAGTTCGAAGAGCGCCTCAAGCAGATCATGCGCGAGCTGATTGAGAATCCGCAGTACATTGTCTTCATCGATGAACTGCATACGCTGGTCGGCGCCGGCTCCGCCGAAGGATCGCTGGACGCCGCGAACATTCTGAAGCCCGCTCTGTCGCGCGGCGAAATCCAATGTATCGGCGCGACCACCCCCGCCGAGTTCCGTAAATCAATTGAAAAAGATCGCTCGCTCGAACGTCGCTTCCAGGCCGTCAAAGTTCCGCCACCTTCCGAAGAGGAGACGGTGCGCATCCTCGAAGGCGTGCGCGAGCGCTACGAAGCGTTTCATCAGGTGCGCTATACCGACGACGCGCTCGAAGCCGCGGTCTATCAGTCCAGCCGCTATATCCCCGACCGTTTTCTGCCGGACAAAGCGATTGATGTCATTGACGAAGCCGGCGCGCGCGTCAAACTGCGTATTCGCCGCGACCCGGCAGCAGGGATTGAACCTGACCGCAATGAGTTGACCGAAGAGCAACTGCGTAAGTACATCGGCGAACCGTCGATTGGGGGCGCGCGCTTACAGCAGCAACGCAACGAAGAAGCCGAGATGCTGGCGCTGGCGGTCGAAGTCACGAAGGACGACATTGAAGAAGTGATCGCGCGCTGGACGGGAATCCCGCTCACTTCTCTGAAGGAAGAAGAGACGCACAAACTCCTTCGCACGGAGATTGAACTTCATCAACGTGTGGTCGCGCAACGCCCGGCGATTTCAGCGCTCGCACGTTCGATCCGTCGTTCGCGCGCCGGACTCAAAAACCCGCAGCGCCCGGTCGGATCGTTTCTGTTTCTCGGTCCGACCGGCGTCGGTAAAACCGAGGTGGCGCGCTCGCTCGCAGACTTTTTGTTCGGCTCTGAGCGTTCGATGATCCGCTTCGACATGTCAGAGTTTATGGAGAAGCACTCGGTCTCGAAATTGATCGGCTCGCCGCCCGGTTATATCGGCCACGAAGAGGGCGGACAACTGACCGAACGCATCAAACGCGCGCCCTACTCCGTCCTGCTGTTCGACGAAATCGAGAAGGCGCACCCCGATATTTTCAACGTGCTGCTACAGGTTTTCGAGGACGGCATCCTGACGGACGCGCTCGGCAACACGGTCGACTTCAAAAACACGATCATCATCATGACCTCCAACATCGGCGCGCGCTTCATTCAGAAGAAGGGCACGATGGGATTTCAGGCGACCGCCGACGCTTCGCGCGAAAAGCTGGAAGAGATGGTCATGTCCTCCGTCCGCCAAACGTTCAACCCCGAATTCATCAACCGCCTCGACGAGATCATCATCTTCGATCAACTGACGGACGAAGAACTGCTTGAGATCGTCGGCCTTCAGGTCGAGCAGATGAACAAGATGCTGCGCCGACGCGGATTGGAGGTGCGGCTGACGGAAGAGGCGAGGCGTTGGATTGTCGCGAAGACCTGTGCTGATCGTTCCTACGGTGCCCGCCCGTTGCGGCGCGCGCTGCAAAAGTATGTCGAAGACCCGCTCTCTGAAGCGCTCATCCAGGGCGACCTCGGCGGCGCCTCGCTGATCGAAGTGTTCCAGGATGGTAATGTTCTGACCTACCGTCCGGCGGGTGTCGAAGAGCCGGGCGACGCGCTGCTGATTCACTGACCACAGTTCATGGTTTCACAGTCCAGGGTTCAAAGTCGAGCGGTTGTAACGCTTAGACCTTGAACCCTGAACTTTGAACTTTGAACTTGCGCCTGTATAATGCGCAACTTTGCTGACGACTGGCAACGCAGGCGACACCGCCGGTAATCAAACATCTCTCTAAAAACCTGTGCACGTCCCGGCATGACCGAAACTTCTTTATGCCGGTTCCTTTGAAGACGGCCCGGACAAATTCGACAAATTCATAGTCTCCTCGATAGCTGGTTCATAAACATTTTGAGGCTCAAAGCATTTATGCAAACTCGTGCGCCCTGGTTTTTGCTCCTGACGGTGATGACCGCGAGCATCGGCTTTTTCTACCTTGCGCACCCCGGCGGCGCCCGCGCCGAGCAGCCCTCGTCGTCTACGCCGCCACCGCAGCAACCCCAACCGCAACAATCACCGGCGGCCCAGCAGCCGCAACGTGTCGTCGAAAATGTCGACTTCGAAGGCAACCGCCGCCTGCGCGACGAAGACCTGCTCTACTACGTTCAGACGCGCGCCGGCGACCCGTACACCGAATTGCGCGTCCAGAATGATCTGAAGACTCTGCTCGCGCTCCCGTTCTTCGACAAAGTTGCTACCAGCGTGTCAATCAGCGACGGGCCGCGCAGCGGCGTCAACGTGATTTTCACCGTCTTAGAGCTTCCGATCATCCGCGACATTCAATTCAAAGGGATGAGCAGCATCACCGAGGCCGACGTGTTGAAAGAGTTCCGCGAACGGCGCGTCGGTGTCTCGAAGGAATCGGTTTACGACCCGGTTAAGGTTAACGGCGCGAAACGGATCATCAAGGAACTGCTGGCCGCGCGTGGTCGCCCGAATGCCACCGTCGATGACACCCGAGAGGAAGTTTCGCAGACATCTCTGGCACTCACTTTCGATATTAAGGAAGGCGACCGGGTGCGTGTCGTCGACATCGATTTTGAAGGCAACCAGGTCTTCAGCGACGGCGAGCTTCGTGGCTCGATGAAGTACGTCAAAGAGGCCGGCTTGATCTCGCGCTTCAAGGGTCAGGACATCCTCGACACGCGCAAGCTGGAGGCCGACCTGAAAGGCAACGTCGAAAATCACATGAAGTCGAAGGGCTACCTGCAAGCCCGGACCGGCGAGCCGCGCGTCGAAGGCATCGGCGAGCGCCGCACCGGATTCTTCATTCCGCTGCCGATCATTTCGTCAACCGACGACGCACTGCGCGTCACCGTGCCGGTCGTCGAAGGGAAACTGTACCGCGTCGGCGAAATCAAAATCGAAGGCAACTCGATTCTCTCCGAGCAGGACATCCGCGCCACCATTGGCCTGGTGCCCGGCGAAGTGGCGAACGGCCAGCGTCTCGGCAAGGCCCTGTACGAAGACTTGAAGCGCCTCTACGGCAGGTTCGGTTTCATTCAGTACGAGTACGACGTGACGCCGAACTTCAAGGACAGCCCGCAGAATCCGCAGGAGGGCATCGCCGATTTCACGGTCACGATCACCGAGGGCAAACAGTTTGCATTGCGTCGTTTGGAGTTTCTTGGCAACACCTTCACGCGCGACAACGTGCTGCGCCGCGAAGTGTTCCTGAACGAGGGCGACATCTACGACCAATCGCTGTGGGAGTATTCGATCACGCGCCTTAATCAGACCGGCTTTTTTGATCCGATTGATAAGGAGAAGGACGCCGACTTTCGCACCAATGAAGAAGAAGGCTTAGTCGATATCAATCTCAAGGTCGCGGAACGGGGCCGCCAGCAAATTTCATTCAACGGCGGCATCTCCGGCATCGGCGGGTCGTTCTTCGGCCTCGACTACTCGACCAACAACCTCCTCGGTCGCGGCGAGTCTCTGTCGTTCCAGTTCTCATTCGGTAACCGGCAACGCTCGTTCGTCTTTTCCTTCACCGAGCCGTATCTGTTTGATCGTCCGATCTCGGTTGGCTTCACGTTGTTTTCGCAATCGCTCAAGTATTTCGGTGAAGGTACGCTGCTATCGCAGAACCCGGCGGCGGTGGGCGGGGTGCTCGGCTCGGCCTTCGACTTTCTGAACACCGACGAAGAAAATCTGTTCACGCAGAACTCCCTTGGCGGAAGCCTCTTCGCTAGTGCGCCGCTGTCGGAGTTTTACAAGCGACGCCCGTTCACACGCTTCTCGCGCGTCGGTTTGTCGTACTCGCTATCGCGGACGAGCATCAAGGACCCGGAGGTCAATCAGACGGGCGATCAAACGCAATTCATCCCGGTCGTCTTCGCGCAGCCGAACATCCTGACCAGTCGCGTCACGCCGAGTTTCGTCTACGACACACGCGACCGCGGCATCGACCCGACTTCGGGCCGGCAATTGGCGCTCTCGTTTGCCTTCGCCGGACTTGGCGGCGACGTGCGCACGTATCAACCGAGCGCCTCGCTGATTCAGTTCATCCCGGTGCGGCGCAAGCGTTCGGAGAACCCGGAGGTTTTTGGCTTCCGCTTCGTCGCCGGCCACGTCGGCAGCTTCGCGACATCCAGCCGCGTTCGCGATGCACAGTCCAGTTCGCTGTCGTTTATCAACGGCGTGCCGATTTACGAGCGCTTCTTCCTCGGCGACGAGTTTACGATTCGCGGGTACAACGTGCGTTCCATCGGGCCGATTGTGCCGCTTGATACGTTTGTCACGTCGCGCAACGTCGTCGTCGCGTCGAACGCGTCGGGCGCGCCGGTACTAATCGCGGGATTACAGAATGTGTCGAGCGCGGGCGTCTTCACCGGCGGAACGGGCAGCAATAGCGCGCCGCTATTCGGGCGCGGCATCCGGTTCCTCGGCGGCGACACGCAACTGCTCGGCAACTTCGAATACCGCGTGCCCATCTTCGGGCCGGCCGCCATCGCCGCCTTCGCCGACATCGGAACGGCGTTCAATCTGCGCTCAAGCGCGGATCAAACATTCTCGACGAGCTTTCTTGACGACGATACTTTCCTGCCGTCCACCGGGTTCGTCAACTGCCAGGGCGTCGCGGTGCAGGCGTCGCTGAACACCATCGCCGCGTGCAACCGTCCCAACCCGCTCGCGCTGACCGGGCGTGGCGGACTGCTTGTGCGCGATGGCCGGCTGGTCACGCGCGACGAGTTTACACAAGCCATCCAGGGCGGCGCGCAGGTCGACCCGTTGACCGGGTTGCCGGTTGGCTTTCAAGAGGTATTTCTGCGCGGCCAGGCACAGAGCAATACGGTCGCGCGCATCTCGGAAAGTATCTTTTCCAGGATCAGCGATTACCGGGCGAGCATTGGCCTTGAGTTGCGCGTGCAACTGCCGGTCGTCAATGTGCCGTTTCGTTTGATCTATGCCTATAACCCGAACGCGCGCACCGGGCCGGACGAAACTCTCGGCATCAACTTCAACGAAAAGAAAAGCGTGTTCCGCTTCAGCATCGGGCGGACTTTTTAACCGACTAACGTTACAATACGGAAGCTGCCACGGGATCAATCACAGGTTAGACGACAAGCCGGGCGGCGATTCCTTTTAACTGCAAGGAGCACTACGAAAAAGACATGAAACTAATTCGCTATACCGCCACAGCAGCAGCGTTCGCGGCACTGACCGCCTTCACCGTCAACGCTCAGCAGCCCGGCGCGGCTACCACCCCCGCCCGCCCGGCACCCAATCGTCCAGCAGCTTCTACCGCGCCGGCGTCGACTGGAACGGCAGTGATCGCCGAAAGTAAAATCGCGATTATCAACACCGCCGCCTTCGGCGCGAAGCAGGGCGGTATCGCGCGCCTCGTGACCGCGATGGGCGGTGTCGACCGCGAGTTCGAGCCGCGCCGCACGGAGCTACGCACCCTCCAGACTAACTACGAAAAGCTGGTTGAAGACATCAATAAACAGAAAGAGTTATCCACTCCGCAAGCCCTTCAGCAGAAGGCGGATCAGGCCGAGTCGATGAAGCGCGACATAGAACGCAAGCAGCAGGACGCGCAACTCGCCTTCGATAAACGGATGCGCGAAACCGTCGCCCCGGTCTACGAGGATATTGGCAAGAGCCTCGACACCTACGCTAAAGAGCGCGGCATTACCGTGATTCTCGACGCCGCCAAGTTGGGCGAAGCGATGTTTATAGTCAACGACGGCATCGACATCACCGCTGCTTTCGTCGCCTTTTACAATCAGCGTCCAGCCGGCGCGGCGTCCACAGCTACGCCCCGTTAGTGAGTTGGCAGAGTTAAGGCAGCAGGCAGAAGGCAGTCAAGGTAGAAAGATTGAGAAGCTATTCAGTCTTGACTGCCTTCTGCCTTCTCAGCTTCGCCTTCCGCTTTCTGTCATTTAAGCACCTCAGCAAAAGTATTTCGGTATCAAGATCAGACAACAGGTCTCGAACAGTTTTCTGTTTTCAACTGAAAACTCAAAACTGTTCGTTCTAGCCTTCCAACTCAAGTCTTGCCTTTCGCTTTCTGCTTACAGGTCTTTTATGGAGACGGTTCTCGACGCCAACGCCATCCAGCAAATCCTGCCGCACCGTTACCCGTTTCTGCTGGTCGACCGGATCATCGAGCTTGTGCCGCGCGTGAAAATCGTCGGGCTGAAGCAGGTGACGATCAACGAGTATTTTTTTCAGGGGCACTTTCCCGGCGCGCCGGTGATGCCGGGTGTGCTGATCGTGGAAGCGATGGCGCAGGTCGGGGCGGTCTTCGCGCTACGCGAGTTTGAAGATCGCAGCCAGAAACTGGTGCTGTTCAGCGCGATTAACGACGCGCGCTTCCGACACCCGGTGGTGCCCGGCGACACGCTGATTCTGGAAGTCGTGGCGCTCCGGCTCGGCACGCGCGTGCAGAAGATGCGCGGCGAAGCGAAGGTCGACGGGCGGCTTGTCGCCGAGGCCGTCCTGACGAGCGTCATCGCCGACAAGAGCGCGATGAAATGAAGGCCAAAGTAAAAAGATAAAAGGCAAAAGCGAAGCGCGCAAGGGTATCTGCTGTCTTCACTTTTGCCTTTTACCTTTTGGCTCTTAACTTTCCTTATGATTCACCCGACCGCCATCGTCAGCCCGCGCGCCGAGGTTGGGGCCGGCACGTTCATCGGACCGTACTCGGTGATTGGCGATGATGTGCGACTCGGCGCCGGCGTCCGCATCGAATCGCACTGCGTCATCGACGGGCGCACCTCAATCGGTGATGAAACACACATCTACCCATTCGTCTCCATCGGCCTCGCGCCCCAGGATTTGAAATACGGCGGCGAGCCGTCCGAGACGTGCATCGGGCGTCGCAATCAGATACGCGAGTTCGTCACGATTCACCGCGGCACATCAAGCGGCGGGATGCTGACCGCGATGGGCGACGACTGCCTGATCATGGCGCAGGCGCACATCGCGCACGACTGCACCCTCGGCGATCACGTCATCATGGCGAATGCGGCGACGCTCGCCGGCCACGTCGTTGTCGAGGACGGGGCTAACATCGGCGCTTACTCCGGTGTTCATCAGTTCTGCCGCGTCGGGCGCGAAGCGTACATCGGCGGCTACTCCGTCGTCGTCAAGGACGCGCTGCCGTTCGCGCTGACGGTCGGCAACCACGCGAAGTGCTTCGGCCTGAACACGACCGGGATGAAGCGCCGCAACTACCCGCGCTCAACCATCGACGCACTGCGCCACGCCTTTCATCTGCTGCTTGCCGCGCGCCTCAACACGACGCAGGCCCTCGAAAAAATCCGCGAAGAAATTCAACACGTGCCGGATGTCGACCAACTCGTCCGCTTTATCGAAACGTCGCAGCGCGGGGTCGTTAAGTAAGGCAAAAGTAAGAACGCAGAACGCAGCAAGAGAGCGCACCGCCACAGCCTATACGTTTCAACGCTCAACTCTCTCTGTGTCTTCTGTGTAACCTCTGTGTCCCTGTGTTAAAAGTATCGGTCTGTGACACATCATCATCGCTGTACCATGCTCTGAATTTTTCTACTCATCTTTCACTTCACTTATGCGTTACGGATTAATCGCGGGCAATGGGAAGTTTCCCCTGTTGGTGGTTGAAGGAGCGAGGCGGGCGGGCGCGAGCCTCGCCGTCGCAGCAATTCGTGAAGAGACCGATCCGGAGGTGGAACGCGCGGCGGCGGCGGCGGGCGGAAGCGTGATCTGGGTCGGCATCGGCCAACTGGGAAGGATGATCCGCTTTTTCAAACGCGAAGGCGTCGAGCGCGCGATCATGGCCGGTCAGGTCAGGCACGTCCAGCTTTTCAGCGGTGCGCTGCCCGATGTGCGGATGCTGCGGATGCTGCTGCGACTGCCGCAACGCAACACCGACGCGCTGATCGGCGGCGTCGTCGCCGAACTTGCCGGCGAGGGCATCGAACTCGTCGACTCAACATTCTTCCTGCGTGACCAACTCGCCGCCGCCGGCACACTGACGAGCCGAGCGCCGGGCGAGCGCGAGCGCGGCGACATCGAATACGGATTGCAAATCGCTCGCGAGATTGCGCGCCTCGACCTCGGTCAGACCATCGTCGTGCGCGCGCGTGCCTGTGTCGCCGTCGAGGCGATGGAGGGCACAGACGCCGTGATTAAGCGCGCCGGGGCGCTCGCGCGTGGTCGCCTGACGGTCGTCAAGGTGGCAAAGCCGAACCAGGACATGCGGTTCGATGTGCCGGTGGTCGGCGTCCCGACCGTCGAAAGCATGATTGAAGCGGGGGCCACCTGTCTCTGCATCACCGCTTCCAAGACGCTGATGTTCGACCGCGAGCAGATGCTCAAACTCGCCGACGAGCATCGCATCGCCATCGTCGCCGTCGACCCGGTGTGAAGCACTCGGCCTCGCTTACTCCGCGTAACAGATGGATGCTTGACAGTCGAAAGACCAAGCGACATGCTTCGACTTCACAGCGCAGGGATTAAGACCAGAATAACTTCACCGGATTTTTAATCAAGGCAGCGTCAACAAATTTTATGAACCCACATCACGACCCGGCGATTCGCATCACGCTGTTGCCGCGCGACACCAACCCGCAGGGCACCATCTTCGGTGGCATTATTCTGAGCTACATCGACATGGCGGGTGCGGTCGAAGCTCACCGGCGCACCGCCATCGAGCGCTTCGTGACAGTCGCGATGCGCGAAGTCATGTTTCACGAACCAGTCTTCGTTGGCGACCTCGTCAGCTTTTACGCCGAGACATTGCGCATCGGCACCACCTCAATCACCATCCGCGTCATTGTCGAAGCCGAGCGGCACGGCGGCACCACCAGCGAGCGCATCCGCGTCACCGAGGCCGAGGTAATTTACGTCGCCGTCGACGCCAACCGCCGCAAGATGAAGATTGATAAGGAAAAGATTAGAGGCGAGGTCGAGCAGCACGAGACTTCCTAACCAACGGTTGAATAAAAACCAGAACACTTAATACAGAGTACAGAATACAGCACACAGAAGGATAGAAGATGCTCCATGTCTTCGGTGTTCTGTATTCCTAAATTCTGCGTTCCCACTTCATCGTTACCCTTGTTCCATTCCTTCATGGTTTAGTTGAGCCGCGCTTGCAAGCGACGCAGGGCTTTCGCGGCCTGCGCGAAATCCGGCTGCTGTTCGAGGGCGAGGCCGTAATGTTTCACCGCGTCGAGCAGGCGGTTGCGTTGCTCGTAGACACGTCCGAGGTTGAAGTATGGGAAGGCATACGATTGATAACGCGGGGCCAGCAGCGCGCGCTTGAACCAGCGGACGCACGACCACACATCGCCCTGCGCAATCAGATAACTGCCGATGTCGTTGTACGGATTGCCGAGCGTGTCGTCGACGCGAATCGCTTCCAGGCACTCGTTGATAGCTTCTGTGTAGCGCTCCTGAAAACTGTAAACCCAGCCAAGGAATGTGTGCGCTTCGGCGGTCGGGTAGGTGGCGATGGAACGATGGTAAAGCTCGATGGCCTCGTCATAATCATTGGCGAGTTGCGCCTGATATGCCCGGTGGAAAAGCTCCATCGCCTCGCGCTTCGGAGTCGGCGTAGAATCGTCGGTAAATAAGGATTCGTCGAACATAAAAGCATCGTGGGCTCGCGCCTGCGGCACCCCGACCAAGAATAACATTTTAACCGGCGAACGCGGGGCCACGCGACGGCCAAGCCAAACCGCCAAGCCCTCGCCATCCACCGCCAATCGGATCACATCAAGGCCGTGTTAGGCCGAACCGCGTCGGGTAAATTATAATCCCGAAAATCATCAACCACTTCTTCTGCGCGTCCCTCGACGAAAAACTGATGGCACTTAACGAAACAATCTTCCTGACAGGATTTCCGGGCTTCATCGCGGGCCGTCTGGTGCGCCGTCTGGCGGCGGGAGGCGCACGTTTTCTGCTGCTGGTGCAACCCGCGTTCGCCGCGCGGGCAGGCGCAGAGGTCGCGCGCATCGTTGAAGAGACGGGTGTCGCGCCGGACAACTTTCGCCTCGTCGAAGGCGACATCACGCAACCGCGACTCGGTCTCTCCGACATCGATTTCCAGATCACGCGGGACGAGACGACGCTGCTCTTTCACCTCGCGGCGGTTTACGATTTGGCGGTGGTGCGCGACGTGGCGCTGCGAGTCAATGTCGAGGGCACGCGCCGCGTCAACGACTTTGCCCGGTTGCTGCCGAAGCTGCGGCGTTACCACTATGTCTCGACGTGCTATGTCGCGGGCCAGCGCACCGGCCTGATCCGCGAGGATGAGTTGGAACACGCGACCGGGTTTCGCAACTTCTACGAAGAGACGAAGTACCTCGCCGAGTTGGAGGTCGAAGCACTGAAGCCGGACTTGCCGGTGACGATCCACCGCCCGGCGGTCGTGTGCGGCGATTCGCAAACCGGCGAGACGGCGAAGTACGACGGTATCTATTATTTAATCAACTACCTGCGGATGCAGCCCGGCTTGCTCTCGCTCGCCAACATCGGGAACCGCGATGTCCGTCTGAATGTCGTGCCGGTCGATTTCGTCGTCGAGTCAATGGCCGCGCTGACGATTGATGAGCGCGCCACAGGGGTGACGGTGCAACTCGCCGACCCCGCACCGCTGACGACGCATGAACTGTTTGAAGCAATCGCGCGAACGCTGGTCGGGCACGGCTCGCGCATCACCGTCCCGGCGCCGCTGGTGCGCACATCACTGACGCTGCCGCGCGCCGAAATCCTTTCACGGCTGCCGCGCGCCGGCGTGCCCTACTTCTTCCTCGACCAGACATACGACACGACACGCGCCCGCGCGCTGCTCGAACCACACGGCGTCCGCTGCCCACCGATGACCTCTTACATCGACACGCTGACCGAATTCGTCGCGCGCCATCCGAAACTCTGACGCCGCACGCTTCTGATAGATACTTTCGGAGTGCTGCCTCTCGGTTGACCACACGTTTGACTTAGACTTATTTTAATCCACTTCAATCAAATATAAATTCAGGCAAAGGGTAGTGGGTGACAAGTCAAAGGTAGCGTCTATCAACTGTCGCTTTGTCGATAGTGATGAGGTGAGGAATTATGCCGATGGAGATTGGAAGCGAGATGCCGCCGTTAGACGGGGCGACCGAGTGGTTCAACGCGACGGGGGCACGCGCTGCGGCAGAGGTCAAAGGCCAGCCGACGTTGGTTCACTTCTGGTCAATCAGTTGCGACATTTGCAAAGAGGGCCTGCCCCGTGTCGCCGCGTGGCGCGACCAACGCAAGGCGGACGGCTTGCGCGTCGTGGCCGTTCACATGCCGCGCGAAGATGCTGACAGGGATGTCGAGGAGGTGCGCGGGGCCGTTGCCACGTGCAACATCACTGAGCCGTGCGCCGTCGATAATGAGCACAAACTGCGCGACGCTTTCAAAAACGATCAAGGCTCAGTCCCCGCGTACTATCTGTTCGACGGCGAGGGGAAACTGCGTTGTTTCGCGGCGGGTGAACGCGGGCTGGACATGCTGACTGCGGCGCTTGAGCGTGTGCTGACTGCGGAGCCAGAGACGCCGCCGGCGGAATAGCATCGGGACCTGAAGATTAGGAACTTAAGATGTCGAAACACAAAACTTTAACGGAAGATGAGAAGGGCAAGATCAGTCAGTCTTTCTTGCATTTGGGGTTCATGGACTATGTCGCGGCTAGGTTCCTGCTCGATCATGGGCTGACTAT
Organism: Acidobacteriota bacterium; assembly: GCA_030859785.1. Classification (GTDB taxonomy): domain Bacteria; phylum Acidobacteriota; class Blastocatellia; order Pyrinomonadales; family Pyrinomonadaceae; genus JACDEG01. The sequence goes on along the minus strand of JALZJL010000180.1, from coordinate 32,735 downwards.
CCAAGGCATAGTTCTAGCGAGCACTTGCGTCGAGAAATACCTCAAGGCTGTCTTAGCTTCGCAGGGGATCAGTGTGAAAAAGCATCTCGGGGAGATCAGTGTGAGAAAGCGTCTCGGAGACCCTTCCCTTCTCGATTTGCTTAAGAAGGTAGGGGGCGACCTGAACACAACACTCAACGCTGAGTTTCTGGAGTATCTGGGGAAGGTGTATCAAGTACGATACTTTGACCTAATAGAAAATGTGCTTACCTTCGGCGTCTGGAAGCTGAAAGTCTTAGCGGAACTCGATTTCACCGTCCACGAAATCGAGAGACGGCTCATCACAGGCAAAGGCACATCAATCATCCCATCGCCATACAAAACCGCTATTCAAGAGAAGAATCCGCTGGTCGTGGGGAAAAACTACATTCTGCAAGGTTACGATAAGACGCAGTTTATAGAGCAGTACTCGTCGTTCTACGTGATGAATATAAGGTTTCCATCAAGTACTGGTCGAACAGAGACACGATAAAATGAAGCCGAAGAACGACGGGAAGTTTCTGGACACTAAGCTAGAGATCGGTAAGGATGGAAGGACATTCTCAGTCAGTCTCGGGAGACAGTTGGAAGAGGTTTTTGAGCCTGCGGAAATGGAACGATTGCTCGGCAGCTAACAAGACGGGGCGCCGTGGTCGATGCGTTCGAGTGGAGGAAGCGGCTGCGAATTCTTCTTCTCAGAACGGCGGCGGAATGTTCTTGCCGATCACGGTCAGGATGTAGAGCGCAATGGCGATGGAGCCGACGAGTAGCGCGAGCAGCACGAGCATGATGAGGCCGACGAATAGCCAGTCGCTCGTCCGTCCGTGACGGGCCTCTTCGGGGGAAACGGTCGCGCGCCGACGCAGTAGATCGACGTTCTTTTTGTTCGACTTCCACGCAAAATCAAACAGATCACCGACGACCGGAATCGCGCCGAACGCATAGTCGATGGCGATGTTTAAGCCCATCCGCAGCAGCGTCACTTTCGGCACGCGATAGCGCACCCCGGCGGCCAGGACGTAGAACCCGACGAGCGTCGTGGCAGTGTCGCCGACGCCCGGAATCAATCCCACAATCGCGTCGAGTCCGAACCGCCAACTCGTGCCGGGAACGCGGAACAATCCGTCCATCCAGCGGCTCAACTGTTCGATGCTCTCTTCGACTTCGCCCGGCGCGCGGCGGCGCGGCTCGACACTCGTCGTCGGCGTTGATCGGCTGCTGTCTCTCATCATCATCATCGTATCCTCGTCATCTGTCGCCAGAAGAATCTGCCCAGTCGCGAAAATGCATTGCGGTCTTTCGTCACGTTCGGTTCGGTCGGCAGGCCGAGCGCGGCGGCGAGTTGCGGGTTCGGCGGCGCGATGTCTTCGTCGCCGCGCTTTTCAGTCAGCCAGCGATTGAAGGTGCGCGTCACGGCGCGGCGCTCGGCGACCGGCACTTCAGCGGCGAACGCGGCGCGTAGGTCATCCAGCTTGGCGACCTCGAAGCGGTTCGCTTCATAGTAGCGGCGCAGCGATGTCCAGAACCGTTCGTCACCCATCTGCCGGCGCAACGCGACAAACATCAACGCTCCTTTACCGGCGACAATCGCGGCGTATTGAAACGAGTTGCGATAGTCGCGGGCGGCGCGGTCGGCGGCCATATCTTCACCGCCGAACGTGCGGTAAACCTGATACACGCCGCGCAGTTGATCGTCCAGGGCCTGCGCGGCGCGCGCCTCACCGTGAACCTCTGTGTAATAAAGCAGTGCCGACCAGTGAGAGAGCGCTTCGTCGAGCACTGGTGCGCGTTCGGGGTCGCCACCGACAATGGCGCCCCACCAGTGATGTGCGACGACCTGCGCGACCGTGAACTCAAGGCTATCCTCGACGGATGCGCGTTGCTCGCGGACAATCTCCGGCAGGTTCCGCATCGACGGCGCGTCGAAGTCAACGTAATACGCGCTGGCGATCACGCCCAGGCCGGCGAACTCGGCGCTGCCCAGGCCGGCGACGAGCGGCGCCTCAGTCACGCAGATAGTTTTTAACGGCAACGCGCCGAAGCGTGCGACATAGACGCGCACGGCCTCCGCCGCGACGCCGAGCACGCGCCGCCCGATGTTCTCGTGGTCAGCCGCGAAGACGGAGCGAACATTAACACCCGCGACCGCGCGCTCCGCCGAACGCAACGTGCGCCCGGCGACGAGCGCGAAACTCCGCAAGTTATCCCCGGCGAACTCGCGTGCGCCGATTCGCTTGCCACCCGCCGCCATGACTTCCTCCGCCGAAGTGAATAACGCGAGGTCATCGGGCGCTTCGATTGTCACGCGATAATCGGCGACTTCGGTATAAATCACATCGCCGACCGTTAGTTCCGCCTTGCGTTGCCAGTCGTCGTTGTCGCGGACGGCGAGCACCGGATATGCGCTGCCGAGCAGCATGATGCCGCGCGAAGAAAAGTTTGTATCGCGCGTGCGCCGCGTCTCGCGTGTATCACGAAGCGCCGCGCCGACCTGCTGCACGACATGCGCCGGCAGGCTCGTCTCGTCGGCACCGATCTCCGGCACCGTGCCTTTGAATTTGATCTCGAGTTCGGCGGACGCGCCGGCGGCGATGGACTCGCGCGCCTGCACGCGCAATGTCACGCCCTGATCTTCGATTGAGAAGGGAAGTGGTTGCGCGGTCGCTGCGGTGCGAACTTCCATCACCTCCAGACGCGGCTCATCAATCAGGGACGCGGCAGATGCTTCGCTCGCTGAGTTCGTGCCGCTGCTATTGCTGACGGAATCACGCCCGCCTCCGCCGTCGGGGCGCAGGTTTGGATAGAGATGAAAATAGATGACTGAGGTCGGGCGGTCAGCACTGTTGACCCACGCGACGCGCTCTGTTCCGGTGTAGCTGCGCCCGTCGAAGTCCAATTTAATGTTGATGTGATAATGCGGGCGCGTGGCCGGCGCGTCCGTCTCGGGCTTCGTCGCTTCGGCGCGCGGCTGTTTACGCGGCGCGGGTGAGCGGGGCCGCGGCTTCTGCATAGCAGACACCGGCATCACGACTGCGGCGCACCACAAACACACGGCGCAGAGCAGTGCCAACCACACGACGCGCGGGCCGCAAAGCGCGATGCTGTTCAGCAATGTTTGAACGTCAGTTTGTTTCAACGTCTTAGAGTGGTCGCGACGCGCTCCGCGGTTCGGCGATTGGCAGACGGGTAGTGGCCCGAAAGCCGGGAGATGAGCCGCGGATGCACGCGGATGAATACAGATTCTATCAATTGTTTTTCTGATCCGCGTTGATCCGCGTCAATCCGCGGCCTCTTTCGTCTCCCCCAACCGAGCCACTACCGTCGGACGAACGACGGCCATCTTCGTTGATGCGAACAGTGCGGATGCGGTCGCCGCGCGCGATGCGGTCAACCGTTTCCATCCCGACGACGACACGCCCGAAGACAGTATAGCCGCCGTCAAGGTGTGGCTGCGGCGAGTGCGTCACGAACCACTGCGAACCGCCGGTGTCCTTACCTGAAAGCGCCATCCCGACCGCGCCGCGCGCGTATGGAACCTGGTTGATCTCGCAACGAATTTGATGACCGGGGCCGCCGTTGCCGTCACCGCGTGGGTCGCCGCCCTGAATCACAAAGTTCGGCACGACGCGATGAAATGTGATGCCGTCAAAGAACCGTCGGCGCGCCAACTCGACGAAATTATCAACGGTCAGCGGCGCATCTTCCGGCAACAGTTCGATGATGAAAGCTCCCTTGTCGGTGGTGACGGTGGCGCGGATGCTCTTCCCGACACGCGCCAGCGCCCGCGCATAAACGGTGCGTGGATTCTTCGCCGCTATGAAATGCTCGCCCGTGACGGCGGAACTGCTGCCGACTCCCTGCTGCCCGTTCCCCTTCAGCAGCGCGGCGGCACGACGGCGCACCAGATGATCCGGCACGACGAGCGCAGTCTTAATCGCATTGAATGCTTCGGCGTGATTTTGTTTGGCAAGCGCCACCAGAATCGCCAGTGCCGCGTCATTCATCTCGTCCTTCAACGCACGCGGCAGCGCATCGGCGAGGGCGCGTGTTGTCGCGGGCGCGGGCGACAATTCAGCGAGCAACTCGGCGGCGGTCGCGCGCACAATCACGTCCGGCGCGACGAGCTTCGCACGCAGCACATCGCCGAGATCGTCCGGCTTGAGAGCCGCGAGCGCGCGCAGCACGTCAGGCATCGCCAGCGGCGGCGTGCCGGCGTTGTCGTCAACGAGGCCGCGCAATATCTTCTGGGCTTCTTGTTGAATGCCCGCTGCATTAGTGTCACCTGGCGCGCTGGTCATCGAGGCCATCTCACCGAGGCCCTGCGCGACAGCGGAGACGGTCTGCCACTTCGCCTGCGCCGCGCCGCGCGCTGGCGACGCATTCGACGGCATTGGCTCGCGGAGGTATCGCGCCGGGGCGGTTCGTGCGAGCGCGATTTCGACTTCCGGCGCGCCGCGCTCTTCGGCATCGCTCAGGTTTCGTAGAAACGTCAGCGCCCGCTCGTCGCCGGTGTTGGGAAGCATGCGGCCCAACGCCGTCGCTACCTCAAGCAACTCGTTCGCTTCCGCCGGGTGCGCCGAGCCTTTCGCACGCGCCGTGCGGTATGCGGAGAATAGTGTGTCGGCCCGTTTCATCAGAACATTGGCCGCGCGTGCGTCTTGTAATGAAGCGAGCGCACGAATCGCACTGACTCGCACACGCTCGTCCGGGTCATTGATCGCACGGTCGAGCAACCCGTCGAGCGATGGTTTATCTTCCGCCGTACCCAGCACGCGCGCGAAGTTGGCACGCACCACCGCGTCCGCGTCACTTGCCAATCGTGCGCGCAGACGTTCGGCATTTACTTCCTTGGCACGTAGGCGCGCCAGAGTGTTCGCCGCATCCGCACGCACGCGGGCATCGTCTGCGTCGAGAAACGGCGTCACTGCCGCGCGTCCGGCGTCGGCGGGGCGAGCGCGCAAGATACCCGTCAATCCGTACAGCACCATTTCGCGATTCGGCTTGGTCGACTTCTGTTGGGCGTTCAAGGCGAGGGTGATGGCTTCGCCGATTGACTGTCGCCGCGCTTCATCCGACTTCGGGAGCGCCGCCGCGATTTTACCGAGAGCTTCGAGAGCGCGGGCACGCACCTTCATCGTGTCGCTGCCGCGCAGAGTTTCCAGCAGCACGTCCGCACCCGCCGCTACCTCGATCTCGCCGAGCGCGAACGCGGCCATCGCCCGCACGTCTTCGTCCCCGTCTTTTTGCAACAACACGGAGAGGGTGTTGATGGCCCCTTCGTCGCCGATGCGACCCGCCGCGAGCGCCGAGCGCCGCCGCACCAACGCGCTTCGATCAGCGAGTAACGCGCCGAGGTCGGCCACGTCCCATCGCCGCTCATCCTCGGCGCGCACGATGCGCAGCAGGATGCTGGCGGGGATCGTCGCGGTCTGTGCCGCGCCGACGTTGCTAGCAGCGAAAGCAGCGATCAGCACGACGGCGATTAACGCATTCTTCAGCGGAGCATGTGAACCGCGGATGGACGCAGCGGCCAAACAGTCTGCGCGCCCGTCGCCAGCGGACGTGCGTGCGGTTTCGGAGATGACGGTTGCAGTTGGCATGAGATTCCGGAGGAACGTTGTGCGCTGTCCACTCAGATTTTGATGCGTCCGCAGGGGCGACGCACGGTCAGTTTCGTTCGGACACTTAGCTGTCGGGAGTTGTCAGGGGAGTCACAGGATATGTATCCGCGAGGTGCGTTGCGGATGTCAAGCTGCCGGTCAGAATCAATCGTCGAACGCTATCGGAAGTAAGGAGTTGTGCTCGCTTCTGTGCTTTAACCAACCACGTTTCTAGTGCTCATGTGGCCGTAATAAACCTTCGTGTCGTACTCGACGGTGACTCGTCCGTGTACTTGATGTTGCTCGAAGATGACGCGGAGTCTTTCGAGCATCGGGCCGTGGTTCGGGTGGCCCACCTGGGGTGTGTAGGACGCTGATTGCAGTCGGCCCTGTAAGCCTTCGAGGTCGAAGACCTGTTCATTATCGAAGGTCGCCAGCTTGAACCCGCCTGGCGCGAAGAACGAATTGATTGCGCGCGTTTCGATCTGTGCGTGGTTGACTTCGCGGTAGTCGGTGCCGAAGGTTTGCAGTAACTCTTCGTATGCGACGAGGAACGGTGTCGTGTCGGTGCGTCGCTCGTTCCACACCAGCACCACCCATCCGTCGGGTTTCAGGATGCGCGCGAACTCGCGGCGCGCTCGCTCGCCGTCGAACCAATGGAACGCCTGCCCGGCGATGACGAAATCCACGCTGCGGTCGGCGAGCGTGGTCTCCTCGGCGGTCGCGTCGACGCTGGCGAAGCGCGTGTAATTTTGCAGCAGGCGTTGGGCTGCCGCGCGCATCTCGCGGTTCGGTTCGATCCCGAAGATGCGGCTGCCGTGGCGCAGCAATAACTCGCTCAGAATCCCTGTCCCCGAACCGACATCGGCGACAATCGAATCAGTCGTCAGGCCGCATTCGTCCGCCAGCAGACGAATGACCGCCGGTGGGTAGGTCGGGCGGTACTTAATGTAATCATCGACTCTACTTGAGAAGCGCCGGATTGAGTCTGTCAATTTCTGTAACCTTCAAAGAAGAATCTTCGACGTCTCTTTAGCTCAGGCCAGTATCTTCGAGACGATCTCGCCATGCACGTCGGTCAGGCGGAAGTCGCGCCCCTGAAAACTGAACGTCAGTCTCTGATGATCGACGCCGAGCAGATGCAAAATCGTCGCCTGTAGGTCGTGGACATGCACCGGGTCTGAGGCGACGTTGTAGCTGTAGTCGTCGGTTTCGCCAAATGTGAAGCCGGCACGGATGCCGCCGCCCGCGAGCCACACCGAGAAACAGCGCGGGTGATGGTCGCGCCCGTAGTTGTTGTCGGTCAGCTTCCCTTGACAGTAAACCGTCCGCCCGAACTCGCCGCCCCAAATCACCAGCGTGTCATCAAGCATCCCGCGCTGCTTCAAATCCTGAATCAGCGCCGACGAAGCTTGATCCGTCCCCTTGCACTGCAACGCCAAATCGCGTGGCAGATCGTTGTGCTGATCCCAACCGCGGTGGTAAAGCTGCACGAAGCGCACATCACGCTCGGCGAGCCGACGCGCCAACAGGCAGTTCGCGGCAAACGTCCCGGGCCGGCGCGAGTCGGGCCCGTACATCTCGAAGACGCTCTCCGGCTCTTTCGACAAGTCCATCAAATCCGGCACCGAGGTCTGCATGCGATATGCCATTTCATATTGCGAAATGCGCGTCTCGATTTCCGGGTCGCCGTAAGCATCCAGTTTGATCTTATTCAAGCGCGCCACGGCGTCGAGCATCTGGCGGCGCGTCGTGCGGTTGATACCCGGCGGGTCGGCGAGATAGAGGACGGGGTCGCCGCCCGCGCGGAAGCGCACGCCCTGATGATTACTGGGCAGAAAGCCGCTGCCCCACAGACGGGAAAAAAGCGGCTGGTCGGTGTTGAGCGCGTTCGCCTGCGACAGCAGCACGACGAACGCGGGCAGGTTCTGGTTGACACTGCCGAGGCCATAGCTGACCCACGCGCCCATGCTCGGACGACCCGGTTGCTGGCTGCCGCTCTGAATGAACGTGATCGCCGGGTCGTGATTGATCGCGTCAGTGTTGACCGTTTTGATGATCGTGATATCGTCGACGATCTTCGCGGTGTGCGGCAAAAGTTCGCTCAGCCACGTTCCCGTCTTTCCGTGCTGTGCGAATTTGAAGATTGAGTTGACGACCGGAAATGAAGTCTGTCCCGAAGTCATGCCGGTGATGCGCTGGCCGTTGCGTACCGAGTCGGGCAGTTCCGTGCCGTGGTATTTCTGAAGCGCCGGCTTGTAGTCGAACATGTCGATTTGCGACGGCGCTCCCGACTGATGCAGGTAGATAACGCGCTTCGCCTTTCCCGCGAAGTGCGGCAGCCTCGCGTTCGCCGGTTGCGCCGGACTTTCAGGACGCGCGGCGGTGCTGGTCGCATGCCCCAACCCTTGGGCGGCGGCCTCCGGCCCGATCAACGAGGCCAGCGCCGCGACGCCGATGCCCTGACTGGCGAGGCCGAACAGTTGCCGCCGTGTCAACATCAATTCCAGTTCTCGTTCGAGGCTCATAATGGTTTACTCCGTAAGCGTCCCGCGCTCTCGTTCTTTGGCTTGTGCCACCGCTTGATAGAGTTCGATGAATCTGTCTCGAACTGAAGAGTCCAACTGTTGAGCGAAATCTGCCGCTAGGTCTTTGACTTTGATTAACTCCTGAACATCTGCCAGGTCTTTCAAACGATCTAACGCGGTCATCCCGGATGCAAGTTTGAGTTCGACCAGTTTTTCAAGTGTGATCGTTTTGATTCCGTCAATCACAACGTAGTTACCTTCAGGGTTAGGGAAAACGACCGGCTTAGGAAGACCATCCCCCGGATATTCGCCGGCGGTGATAATTTCAATCGTCACATTCTCCTGTGTCGTGCGGAACCTTCTTGTCGCTCCCTCGAACGCGGGACGGTAACCCAGCCCGACAAGTTTATCCTGAAACTCTTTCAGCCCTTCTTTGGTCAACAGCAGGTCGATGTCCTCGGTGAACCGCCGATAGCCATGTTGATTGAGAGCCACCGCGCCGATGACACTATGACTGATCCCGAGGCGCTCCAAATCAGATGTCACTCGGCGAAGAGTATTATTCAGCAACCCGGTGCCCATAAAAAACGCCAAACCCTCCTGGTAAGTGAGCGTGGGAGAGGAAAGTATCTCTTGAAAATCCGTTGCGGACATCGCATTTCTTCTTTATGACTCGCCTGCTTAAAGATGACGTGCTATTGATCGCTCCAAGTCTGACGTACTCACAGTTGCCGTCGCGTCGACATCAATTCCAGTTCTCGTTCGAGGCTCATCACGTCACTCCTGATTTGAAACTCATGGCTTTGGATTATACCGGCAACCCGAACGATTGTCGGATGGCGTGGCGGGCTTCGCGACAACGTTTGACGGCGTCTAGCGCATCAGCCTTAGTAGCCGAACGTCCGGGATAGCGGTAATCAATTCCGAAATCAGTTAAGACGATTAAATCCTGACGCAGTGCGCTCCAAGCCGGCTCAACTGATAAAGCAAGATTAAGCAAGTTCACAAGGTCGTGGGTCTTCCTGAAGAGGATGCCTGATTCCTGAAGCCGGGCTTTAAGATACTTCTCCACACACTGTTGTGAGTGAAAGCAACCGGCATCGTAGCTCGGACTTTTGCGGGCGCGGACTTCGCGATGGGCTACAGCGTAGTCGCCCTCAGCCTTATCGATCCACTCCCGCGTAATCGGCTTCATATACTACCTTGCCCATCTCAATAATTTCGCGCACGAAGAAATCACCCATTGCCAGTCGTTCTGAAATTTGCTCCGGCGTGCGAACGAGCAAGTCCAGCGGCAGCGGGGTATCAATCCGGCTGCGGATTTTTATCGCCTGCTGCGTGTGTCTTCCCTCAAACGGCATCACTACCAATAGATCAATATCGGAATCCGGCGTCGGTGTTCCATAAGCATGTGACCCGAACAGAATGATTTGCTCCGGATGAAAGTCGCGGGCGATCTGCTCACACAGTTTTTGAATCTCGGCTGATGTGTCCATGCGCTTAAATTTCTATACTCATATGGCATTTAAGAAAAGCATTATGAACCGAGACGCGACCGAGAAGTAAACCGTCGGCAGCAACAGGAGGTGCAACGATAGCTATGGTTTTGTGAACTGCGTTCTCGGTCAATCCTCTCATTGATGCTCATTCGTGTAATTCGTGGCTTAATTCTCTTTCTGCAAGTCTGTAGCTCATCCACGCGCTGATACGGTTGACGCCGCGTCAGTAACTCTACTCCAAGACCAAAACGAAGTCGCGATCCCCGCCGACGTTCTTTGCGGGTGGGGAAAACTTCTGCGTTGAAGTGTTCGCGAACGGTGATCCAGTGATGGGCACGTACTGACCACTCACCGGATCGAACCACGAAACTCTGACGGTGCGACCTTTGCCGCCTAACTGCCGCAAATCCACCGTCACGTCGTTGCCCGTCGGCAGATAGACGAGGGCGAAAGTGCCGTCCGCCGCGCGTGCCGCCGTGACGTAATCGAAGCCGGCCTGCGGGTCAGTGGTCGCGCTGTACGTTCCGTAACCGGCGGTGACCAGCGACTGCGTTTGATCGGGCACCAAGTTGTACCACGCACGTTTATTGAGCAGCGCGTACAGGTGTGACATATCACGCGAGCCAGGCTTATCCATCGCCGCCTGCCAGCCGTCTTCGAAAAAGTAGATCGGTCGGTTGCCCAGCACCTGACCAGTCGAGCCTGAGAGCACCGACCAGTAGGCCTGTCGTCGGATCTGCTGGGGCGTGCTGTTGTGCTCGCCTTCGTAGGTGCTCTCGGCGAGGAAGAACGGCATCACCGGCACGCGGTTATAGTCGAGGCGCGAAGTGTGGTAGACGTGAAGTTGGCGGCGGCCCACCTTCAGATTGTCCGGCGAATAGGTGTACGTCACGTTCACGTCCAGCCACGCATCATCCTGATAAAGATCGAGCGCCGAAAACGGCGGACTCGGATGCACGGTGCGCAGGTGACGCGCGTCCGCTGCTTTGACGCCGAGCGCCATCGCGCGCACCACTTCGAGGAACTCTTCGGGCTTGCGGTCGCCGCCTAAAAGCCACATCACATTCGGGAAATTTTTGTAGCGGTCGCCGACGTACCGCCCGAACTCGCGGCACTTCTCCGCGCCGTTGGCCTTCATCTTTTCGCGCCACCCGCCTTTACAGCACCCGATCCACGCCGGCGCGATCATCAACTGAATACCTTTCTCGGCGGCCTTGCGGACGACCCAATCGACGTGCGCGAAAAACTTTTCATTCGGTGCGGAAAGATCATCCGGCTTGGCGAGCGGGAATTCGCCGGCGCGGTTCGGGTAATAATCACCGTCAGTCAAAAGCTGCACGAGAATGGTGTTGAATCCTTTCGCGCGCCGGTTCTCAAGATACTGCTCGGCCTCGGCCTTCGTCAGTTTGTAGAACAGGTGCCAGCCGGTGTCGGCATGCAGCAGAAACAGTCGATTTTTTTGATCGACCAAATATCGCTTGCTCGCGCTCACCTTCAGTGGATAGACGGGACGCGGCTGAGACTGCACCGCACTCCCGACCGCGAAGACCAACGCGCACGCCATGACCCATCGAAGAAACATGATCACCTTTTTTCGTCCGTTATGGTTAACCGTTGACCGACACTTATTCCTTCGTGATGGTCTCGTCCAGATTCAGAATCGCGCTCGCGACCGTCGTCCACGCGGCGAGTTCGGCGGCGTCGAGTTGCGGATCGACCGGTGATTCGCCGATGTGCAACAGTTCGCTCACGGCCTTCTTGTCGCGACGGTAGTTGGCCGTCTGTTGCCGCAGCAGATTATTCAGGACGCGAGCTTCTTCGACGGAAGGTTGGCGGGCCGTCGCGAGGCGGAAGGCGTAGGCGAGGCGGGCGGCGGAATTCTGGCCGCCTTCACGCAACGTGCGTTCGGCAAGCGCGCGCGCCGCCTCGATGTATGTCGGGTCGTTCATAAGTACGAGGGCTTGCAGCGGCGTGTTCGTCAGCGCGCGGCGGACGGTGCATTTCTCCCGGTCGGGCGCGTCGAATGTAGTCAGCGCGGGCGGCGGCGAGGTGCGTTTCCAGAATGTGTACATGCTGCGGCGGTGCAGGTCGCGGCCCGTGCTCGGCGTGTAGGATTGGGCCGAGAATCCGTCGCCGAACGCTAACTCTTCCCATAACCCTTCCGGCTGATATGGAAACACGCTCGGCCCGCCGACACGGTCGTTGAGCAGTCCGCTCGCGGCGAGCGCGTTGTCGCGCACCATCTCGGCGGGCAGACGAAAGCGCGGGCCGCGCGCCACGAGACGGTTCTCCGGGTCTTTCTCATGAAGCCCCGGCGCGAGCTTCGACGATTGGCGGTACGCCGCCGAGGTGACGATCAGACGCTGCATCGCGCGCACATCCCACTTCGTGCGGACGAACTCGGTTGCCAACCAGTCGAGCAATTCCGGGTGCGTCGGAGTTTCGCCACGCGTGCCGAAATCTTCAGCCGTCTTGACGATCCCGTGGCCGAAATACATTTCCCAATACCGATTCACCGCGACGCGCGCGGTCAGCGGATGCGCGGGGTCAACTAACCACTTCGCGAGCGCGAGGCGGTTCGGCGCGACACCATCTGTCAGCGGTGGCAGCACGGCGGGCACACCGGCCCCGACGCGCTCGGTCTTGTTGCGATAGTCGCCGCGCGCCAACACGAATGTCTCGCGCGGCTTCTCCATTTCGGCCATCACCATCGCGGTCGGGATGGCCTTCTCCAACTCTTCACGCTGCTGCTTCAGAACTTTCAATTCAGCGTGGAGCGTGCGAAGACGTTCGGGCGCGGCATACGTCAGAAAATAATCGCGGACGCGCGCGGCCTCGTCTTTGGTGCGCTTGCCGGTGACACCGGAGAGGATGTTCCGCACCGGGTAGTGAATCGCGAGTTGCCCGATCTCGTCTTCACTCGGGACGCGATTATAAATTCGCAAATCATCGAGCTGTCCTTTAAACGGCTTGCCCGACTGTTTGTTGCCGATTTGCAAATCGGCGGTGGTCTTGACGGGGCCGGTGAGGGCGTCCTGCACGACCTCAACCTCGCGGGGCTTGCCGTCGATGTATAGTTTCAGCCCTGCCGCCTTTCCCGACCCGTCGTAAGTGAGCGCGACGTGATACCAATCGCCGAACGTCAGGCGCTTTCGCGTGCGAAGCTGAATCGCGCTCTCAGGCCAGTGTGAAATCAACCTGACGGTCAAGTGCGCGGACCGCTTCTGGATGCCGACCAGTTGCAAATCGTCGAACTGAAATTCGTAGCCGCGCCGCGTGTCCGTGTTCTCAAGCTTTTGGAACCAGGCCATCGGTGTGTTACCAGCGCCCTTTAACCACACCGCGAGACCGAAGGCGTCGCTGCGGTCGAACGAACCGGCGTCGCCGAATGTCACCTGCGTGTCGCCATCGAAGCTGACCGCCCGTCCGACCTGCCCGTTACCGAAGGTCGGGTCGCCTTTGACGTTGCGTCCGTGCCGGTAGTTTCCCGACAGATCGGAAAAGTTACCGTCCAGTTCATAGTGGGCGGTGAGTCCGTCGCGCGGTGCGGCGGCGATTTGGCCGGCGTAAGTCCGCTCCCATTCTTCCTGTCCCGGTATCACCTCTTTATCCGCAAGCGCTGCTTCGTGCTCTTTAATCGCGGCGCTCAGAGCTTCCTGCCGCGCCTTCTGCTCAGGCGAAGGCAGTTGGAGAAAAGGCTTAGCATTGCCCACACGACCGTCGAGACCTTCTTCGGCGACCGTGTTGAAGAAAGCCGCGAATCGGTAAAACTCCTTCTGCGTGACCGGATCATATTTGTGATTGTGGCAGCGCGCGCAACCGACGGTCAGACCAAGCCAGACATTCGAAGTCGTTTCGACGCGGTCGACGACGTATTCAAGTTGATACTCCTCTGGAATCGCGCCGCCCTCGAAATTAATCATGTGATTGCGATTAAATCCGGAAGCGATTTTCTGTTCGAGCGTCGCGTTGGGCAGCAAATCACCGGCCAACTGTTCGACGGTGAATTGATCGTAAGGCATGTTGCGATTGAATGCATTGATGACCCAATCGCGCCAGCGCCACATGTCGCGGTGACTGTCGATGTGGTAGCCGTGCGTGTCGGCGTAACGCGCCAAATCAAGCCACGGCATCGCCATTCGTTCGCCATGATGCGGAGATTGCAAAAGTTGATCGACGCGCTTTTCGTAAGCGTCGGCGGACGTGTCGGCGAGAAACGAATCAATCTCTGAAGGCGTCGGCGGTAGCCCTGTTATGTCATACGTCACGCGCCGCAGCAGCGTCGTCTTGTCAGCTTCCGGCGTCGGCTTTAACCCCTCGCGTTCGAGCCGCGCGAGGATGAAGTTGTCGATAGGATTACGCGCCCACCCGACAGTTTTGATGGCCGGCGGCGCGGGGCGGACGGGCGCGACGAACGACCAGTGCTGCTTGATGCGCGCCTCGGCGGCGCCGCTACTACTGCCCGCCGCTTCTTCCGGCCACGCCGCGCCCGCGTCGATCCAGCGGCGGATGACGGCGACCTGTGCGGATGACAGCGGCTCACCCTTGAGCGGCATCCGCGTCTCGTTGTGCAGACCGAGCACGCGATGAACGAGACGGCTGCCTTCGCTGTTGCCTGAAAGGATGACGGGGCCGGAGATGCCGCCCTTCATCGCCAACGCCTTCGCGTCGAGCCGGAGTTGCCCCATCGATTTGTCGCCCGCGTGGCACGAGTAGCACGACGCCTGAAAGATCGGCTGCACGTCCCTGACGAAATCAACACTCTGCGCCCCCATCATTCCGCCAACTGCCGTTGCCGTTTGTGACGACGCCACCGATGTCTGTGAGGGCGCGTTCTTCTCAACCATCGTCGCTTCATCGGGCCACGCCGCGCCTTCGTCGATCCACGCGGCGAGCAGATCGACCTGTGCCTTCACGAGTCCCTTGCCCGGTGGCATGCGCATGCCTCCACCTTCGCCCCGGACGCGCTGCATCAGCAGACTGCCTTTGCTGTCGCCGGGAATGATCGCGCGGCCCGACATGCCGCCCTTCATCGCCGCGGTTTTCGCGTCGAGCCGCAACTCAGCGTTGGCCTTTTCGCTGCTATGACACTGATAGCAAGCGGCTTTGAAGATCGGCTCGATGTCGCGATGAAAATCAACTTTCTCGGCAACCGTCTCAGTAACCGCCGCGCCCTCCGCAGTTGCCGGCAGATGGCTGATCGAGAAACAGCACAGAGCGACGACGAGCCAGACGCCACAGATCAAAAGTTTCAGTTTCATACTTACCCTCACCGAATTGGTTGTGCGCGGAAAACTTTGAAAGCGAACCAAGTTGTATCAGACCATGATGCAGTGTCAGGAATAAGCGCGTGAGCCTGGTGGTGCTTCCGTTTCGGACGGCGGTTCTTCCGCCATGTCATCCGTCGGCGGCGGAAACTCGACGCGGTCGTAAACTTCGGCAAGTTGCAATTGGCAATCGAGCGATGGCAAGCGCAGTGCGCCGTCGAGTCCGGCATGCGCCGTCAACTCCCAGCGTTCGGCGCTCTGGCGCGTGAAGTGTTCGATATAAGGCTTGTCCTGCGCGACGAGCAGATAGTCCGTCAGGGTCGGCAGATGTTCGCGGTAACGCTGGAACTTTTCGCCCCGGTCAAACGCTTCGGTCGCTTCCGACAAGACTTCGATGATGACCTGCGGGTTGAGCAAAATGTCTGTGTATTCGTCATGCGTCTGCGGCTTGCCGCACACGATTATCACATCAGGGTACGAAAACAGTCCTTTCATCACGCGGCGCGGAGAAGGCAGCGCGCCGCTTCGCACTTTCATGTTTTTGGTGAATACATCGCAGTCTTTTCCTTTTAGTTGTCTGCGAAACTCCGCGATGAGATTGGTGGAGATGCGTCCATGCGGGATGGTTTCGCCCGACATCTCAAAGATTGCGCCGTCCAGATATTCGTGACGCACTTCCGCCGCGCGTTCCATCTCTAAGTATTCTTCGACGGTGTAACGTTGGGGAATCTGTTTTTCGGCACGCATCGCTATCAGAGCCTCACTTTCACGATAACTTTTAATCCTTGCCGCTTGATTTTTCAAACTGTAGAGCGCGGCGTCTTTCACGGGTTGCGCGACGAGCAAACAGTTACGAGCATTTCAGTCTTCGATGTTCAATTCGTTTCTCACCGCCGCCAGCGACAAGGAAGGAGTGCCACGTTCGTCTTGTTTGGCGGCGCGCAGATCGCGCAGGTCTTCCGCGTCGGCAAGCAATTCTTGCAGCGCGGTAAACTCCTCGTAAGGCAGGACGGCAAACTCCTTCTTACCGTTTTTGGTCAAGAATTCCGGGTGCAGTTCGATCATAGCGTAACGCTCCTTCAATAAGCATCTTTGCGATTTACGATACGATAGATTACCACTTTGTTTCCTTCAACCTCGAATAGCGCCCGGAAGACGCCGACGCGCAAACGGTACTCAGGAGTGAAGTCGGTCAGGCGTTTCACATCGCCCGCCAGATCGTTTCGCAAAGCTTCAATCTTGGCGACGATGCGTTGCGCGTCCTGATTGCTAATCGCCTTGAGGTCTTTCGAGGGCACGCGGTTTGAATTCAATACCGTAAGTCATTCAGGCAAACCTTTCTCCGCATTGCGAAACTCCGCGAGCGAGGGGGGCTTTCACCGGTTGGGCGATGAGCGGGAAGGTCGAGAGGACGCAGGCAAATTATTCTTCTTCGGCCGGGTTGTAGAGGTAAGCGATCATAAGTTGACCGGCGTCGGCACATCGCCGTGCAGCAAGATGCGCTCGCGCTTTCGCGTCGGGTCAGGAATTGGAATCGCTCAGAGCAATACGCGCGTGTACGAATGCAGCGGATTAGCATCCAGCTTCACTGCAGTATTTACTCAAAGGTGACGGGTGACAGGATGATTGTCAATTGAAGAACAAGTGGAGTCGCTTGTCATCCTCATTCCGCCGTCGTTCGGTATTGTCCTGTCCCCTGTCACGATTTATCTGCCACTGCACAGTGATTTAGTTCGAAACGCTCGCATGCTAAACTCGCTTCAACTTTGTGACGCGCCCTGTCGTCAGCCACTCGTGGACGTAGAGGTTACCCTTGCGATCCCAACGCGGGCAGTGCGGCGAGATGAAGACACCGTCCGTCCACTGGTCGGGTGGAATCTTGTTGGTCGCGCGCATCTTCGGGTCGGTGTTGTCGCCGAGGTGCGTGATGATCTTGTTGTCTTTGTCGAGGATCGTCACCTTGCCGGCGAGGTCAGCGACGACTAAATCACCGCCGCGCTGATCCATGTTGCTCGGCAGGCGCATCTCGTCGGTGACGAACCCAATATGCTGGCCGTCGAGCGTGAATGTTTGCAGGCGCTTGTTGCCGCGATCCGCGACAACGACGACGGGCGTCTTGCGACGCGAGTCGACCCAGATGCCGTGCGGATTATTCAACTTGCCCGGTTCGCTGCCTTTGCCGCCCCACGACTTCACATAGTCGCCCTTCGCGTTGTACTGGTGAACCCAGAACTTGCCGTAGCCGTCAGCCACATAGATGTCACCGTTCGGCGCGAAGGCGACCGCCGTCGGCTTGTACTCGCCCGCCGATTCATACAGTCCGGGCTGCTCCGGATGACCGCGCGTCCAGACCACCTCGCCGTCGAGCGTCAGCTTAATCAACTCGTGGCGGGCGGTGTGCGTCAGGTACAGAAACTCATCCCGGCCTTCTCGGCGAACCATCATCCCGTGACAGCCGCCCTTGAAATCTTTGCCCCACGCTTTGATGAACTTCCCATCGGAATCAAAGATCATCACCGCGTTTTCGGTTTCGGTGTTGAGCAGGATTCGGTTCTGCGAATCGATCACGATCCCGCCGTGGCAACTGCCCAACTGCATTCCGCTCGGCAGCTTCGCCCAGTCATTGACCCACTCGTACCGGTGCGAGCCTTTGCCTAAAACAAGCGGCCCGCCAACGCTCCTTCGCGCCGGTCTCGAAGATGCCGCCAGCAAATCGCGCGGGGCGCACGCCGCCGCAATCAATCCGGCACCCATGCCGGCGAGGAACTCTCTCCGCGATGCGAGCGTCGACCGATGGTCAGGCTGTGAATTCAACATGGAGCGTCTCCTTTTGGGAAGGCAAAAGTGGAAGAACAGTTTTGAGTTTTCAGTTTTGAGCTGAATACCGAAAACTGAATACTGTTCGAGGGCTGTAGCTCAGCCCACTGCCGCATAACTTTCGCGGAGGGTTCGGTGTTTTCATCAAACTGAAAACTCAAAACTGAAAACTACTTACCGTGGCTTCACCCGTCAGGCCAGTAACTTCTTCACCACTTCGCCGTGCACGTCGGTCAGGCGGAAGTCGCGGCCCTGCGAGCGGTGTGTCAGCTTCGTGTGGTCAAAGCCGAGCAGGTGCAGAATCGTCGCGTGCAGGTCATGCACGTGAACGCGGTCTTCGACGACGTTGAATCCCAGATCGTCGGTCCGCCCGATGGTCTGTCCGGCCTTGATGCCGCCGCCCGCGAGCCACATCGTGAACGCGTTCGGGTGATGGTCGCGCCCGTCGTCGCCGCCCTGCACCATCGGTGTGCGCCCGAACTCGCCGCCCCAAATCACCAGCGTGTCGTCGAGCATTCCGCGCTGCTTCAAATCTTTAATCAGCGCCGCCGCAGCCTGATCCGTGTCCTGACAATTCTTCTTGATCTCTTTCACCAGGTTGCCGTGCTGATCCCACGCCTCGTGATAAAGCTGCACGAATCGGACGCCGCGCTCGACCAGCCGTCGCGCCAGCAGACAGTTGTTGGCGAATGATGGCTTGCCGACTTCCGCGCCGTACATCTCAAGCGTGTCTTTCGACTCCTTCGATAAGTCCATCAGCTCCGGCGCGCCCGCCTGCATGCGAAACGCCATCTCGAACGAGTTGATGCGGGTCGCGATTTCGGGGTCGCCGGTCACGCCGAGACGCATTTGATTGAGACGGCGCAACGAGTCGAGCGACGCGCGTTGCAGGTCGCCGTCCACACCGCGCGGGTTGGAAAGATATAAGACCGGGTCGCCGCTGCTGCGAAACTGAACGCCCTGATAGACGGTCGGTAGAAACCCGCTGCCCCAACACGAGTTGCCGCCGCTCGGCCCTTTCGAGCCGGAACTGAAGACGACGAATGCGGGCAAGTCGCGCGACTCGCTCCCCAGTCCGTATGTCACCCATGCGCCCATCGACGGTCGCCCGAACTGCTGCGATCCGGTGTTCATCAGTATCTGACCGGGCGCGTGATTGAACGCATCCGTGACCATCGACTTCACGATGGTGATGTCGTCGACGATGCCCGCGGTGTGCGGCAATAACTCAGAGAGTTCCGCGCCTGATCGTCCATGCTTCGCGAACTTGAACTTCGGGCCGAGCAGCTTCGAGTTCGGATTGATGAACGCGGAGCGATAGCCCTTCAGCAGTTCGGCGGGCGGCAGCGTCCCGTTGAACTTAGCCAGTTCGGGCTTGTAGTCGAACATCTCAAGGTGGCTCGGCGCGCCTGCCATAAAGAGGAAGATGATGTTCTTCGCCTTCGGCGCGAAGTGTGGCTTCTTCGGCGCCAGCGGATTGTCCTGCTGCGGCCCCTGAGCGGTCGCGAAGCCGACATCCGTTAGCAAATGGCCGAGCGCCATCGCGCCCAATCCGACGCCGCACTGCTCGAAGAACCAGCGCCGGCTGATCTGCGTTTTAACTTCGCGTTTGATTTCGTCTTCGTGTTTCATCGAGACTCCTTCGAGACCATCGTTCAGAATTCGTCGTCCTCGTTTTCCGGCTCAATCTCTGACGCGACCAACTCCGCCCAGACCGTCATCACCGCCCGATCAGCGCCAGCCGCTTGCAGCCTGTCCGTGACCGGCCCCGGATCACGTTTCAACTCCGGGAATGTCAACATCAGCATCGCCAAATCTCGCCAGTCAGAGCCGGACTTCGGCTTGCCGCGCCGTTGATGATAGGAGACGACTTTACTGGCGATCAAATCCGCCGGCTCCATCACCAACACCTGTGCGATTCGTCGCGCCGGCGGCAGTGTCTCCGCCGCGCGCAAATCAACCAGGTGACGGTTGCCTGACTTCTGCACTTGAAACAGACGATAGCCGCGCCCCTCGCCGACTTCGCGGATACGCACTGCGATGTGAAATCGCCCGCTCAAATAGTTTCGCAGTTCTTCTGCCAACTCGGCGGCGCGTGACGAGATCAGGTCGATGCCCTGAGTCATGCGCGGGTCATTCACGTAAGCGTTGACGGCCTGCGCGCCAAAGACGACGGCGTCTTCACGGTCGCGCAGAAAATTCAACACCGCGTCGTGAATGGTCGCCAGCGGCAACGGCTCACGCATCGTGAACTCCTGAAATGTTAAAGCGCCTGCGCCGGACATCGGCGAACTCCTGATTCTAGGACTGAGTGTTTCGTCACCGCTTAACATCCGGCATCAGCGGCGCGCGTGGACTTTCGTTGATGAAAGACAAGCTGATTTGCGCGTCCGTCCTCTGCATGCTGAAGTTAGAAATTCAGGTCAGCGGCCACGAGCGAATACATTACCGCATCATGCTGCCGATCCGCGATTAACAGCCGATTCCGTAAGACCCCTTCTCTTTTCGCTCGTGCTTTCTCTGCTACCCTCTGGCTTCTTTCGTTCTGTGTGGCTATAACAATCTCGACACGGTTCAACTGTAAGTCTTCGAATCCGAAGCGTGCTGCCAGTAGGGCTGCCGCTGCTGCTACGCCGCGCCCCATGCTACTGCCGCGTACCCAATAGCCGAGGTTCGCAAATCCGTGGTCACGGTTGAACTGATTCAGCCCAACGCCGCCGAGAAAAGCTCCCGTCTCAAAATCGAGAATCGCGAAATTGTATTCCTCACCTTTGCGCCATGCCTCTTCACGGGATAGGACGAAGGCCGCACTATCTTCCAGCGTGTAATTCCGATGACACCACGGCATCCACCGCGTAAACATTTCGCTGATAGATTCTCGCGCGGCATCGAAGAGCAGGGGGATGTCTTCAGCCCGATAGCGCCTGATACGGATTGTTTCGTTGGATAGCTCAGTCCTCATTGTGAAAGGTTTAGCTCCAAGAGCGGATAGGCTTTGAACATTGAACATCGGTTTGAGTCGGCGTCGCGGGCGGCAGACGCTTCAACTCCAGCCCCCTCTCATGGGCAAGCGCTTCAGATCAAACAATCTCACTCCTTCGTAATCGTCTCGTCCAGATTCAGCAGCACGCGCGAGACGACGGTCCACGCGGCGAGTTGTTCCATCGTCGCGCCTTTGGTGAGTAGCTGCGGTTTGTCCGGGTCGTTCGTCGCCAGATTCCACGGATTCAGTTCGCCGGCGGCGAAGCGTCTCTGTTGGGTGCTGAGCAATGTCAGTAACTCGGCGGACTCCGGCGCGGTCGGCCTTCTGGCGAGCGTGCGGCGGAAGGCATAGGCCAGTCGCTGCGTGTCGGTTGCGCCCCCCTCCTTCAATGTCAGCAACGCGAGCGCGCGCGCTGTCTCGAGAAAGAGCGGTTCGTTGAGCGTCGTCAGCGCTTGCAGCGGTGTGTTGGAGCGAGCGCGCCGCACGCAGGATACATCGCCGTTCGGCGCATCGAAAATCTGAAGCATCGGATATGGCACCGAGCGATAGCGGAACGTGTAGAGGGCGCGGCGGTAGCGGTCGTCGCCTTTTGCTTCGTCCCAGATTTTCGGGCCGTAACTGACCGGCGGCTGAAACAGAAAATCGGGCGCGGGCGGAAACACGCTGGGGCCTCCGACCCTCGGGTTGAGCAGCCCACTCGCGGCGAGCGCGATGTCGCGCACGGTCTCGGCTTCGACTCTCAGACGCGGGCCGCGCGCGAGCAGACGATTATCGGGGTCGCGCGTGTACAACTCCGGCGTGACTTTCGATGATTGGCGGTACGTCGCCGAAGTCACGATCAAGCGGTGCAGTGATTTGAGGCTCCAGTTTTTATCCATTAACTCGACCGCCAGCCAGTCGAGCAACTCCGGGTGCGAAGGTGCCTCGCTCTGCTTCCCGAAATCCTCCGGGGTGCTGACCAGCCCGGTGCCGAAGTACGATTGCCAGACGCGATTGATCTTCGCGCGGGCGGTCGTCGGTGAATTCCGATCCACCAGCCAACGGGCGAATGTCAGACGGTTCGGCGTCGCGCCGGGCGGGAGCTGATGAAGAAAAGCGGGCACGCCCGGATTTACCTCGCGACTCGGTTTGAGAAAGTCGCCACGCGCGAGTAAGTATGTCGCTCGCGCATCATCGCGGTCTTGCAAAACCATCTGCGTCGAGCCTTCCGGATGTTGACGCCACAGTTCACTGATCTGTTGATTCGCCTCCTGCCATTCAGTCACGGTCGTGCGCCAGTAACCGAAGAGGGCGTGCGTCTGCGCGGGCGTGCGCGACTCGCGCGGCACGGCGAGGATGTCGCGGACGCTCTGCGGCAATTGGTCGGCGGAAGCATTCGGAGCGGTCGTGATCGACAGACGAACGCGACCGAGGTTGTGTGTCTGATTGTCGTCGCTGTTCCAGCCGCCGTGATTCTGTTTGAGATAGAACGTGAAGATGGTACCGCCTTCGTTGGCGACCGGTGATTCAAGCGTGAAGACGGCTTTACGAGGTTGGTTGCGAAGACCCGGCCCGGCGTCGATGCCCCACGCCGTTTCGTCCTTGCCGTCGATAGCGAACGCGATGGGGCCGGTCACGCGCTGCTTCTTACTCTTGTCGTCGAAAATCGCTTCGAGTGGTTGTTCCGGCAACGCGACATCGGCGATGGCCCGGACGATCTTTAACTTTGTCACTTTGTCGGGCGCGCTCGCGGGAGCAGCCTCGACCTCGAACTCTGTGAGCGCGCCGGTTCCTTTGATCGAACGGCCCGGCCCGCCGAGCGGCAGATTCGGGTCGTTCAGTAGTTCCAGACGAATCGCCGAAACGTTTTGCGTGTCCGTCTTCAACGTCATCTTCGCTTTGTGTTTGGTGGGCGCGTAGCCTTGCGCCAGCAATGACCCATCCTTCAGCGGCACATACTTCTGGCCGCCGGTCGAGATGTCATCGACGGTCGGACGGACGACGATCCACTCCGGCTGGTCGCGCTTCGCGGTCTCTTCCCACGCCGCCATGCGCGCTTGCCAATCGGAAGTGCGGTGCTGTAAGTCGGCCTCGATCTCGCGTGTGCGCCTGAAAATCTCCGCACGCTTGATCTGCTCTTCCGGCGTGTAGACAGAGACGTTCGCTTCGTGCGAGTTATTCAGGAAGGCGAACATCCGGTAATACTCGTCGTGCTTGATCGGGTCGTACTTATGCGTGTGGCACTGCGCGCACTGAATCGTGATGCCGAGCACGCTCTTGCCGATGGCGTCCATGCGGTCGAACATCGCCTCCATGCGAAACTGTTCGGGGTCGACGCCGCCCTCTTCGTTAACCATCGAGTTGCGCAGAAAACCGGTGGCGACCACTTGTTCCTGCGCCGCGCCGGGCAGCAAATCGCCGGCCAGTTGTTCGATGATGAATCGGTCGTAGGGCAGATCGCGGTTCAGCGCGTTAATCACCCAGTCGCGATAGAACCAGACCTGTCGGGTCTTGTCTTTCTCATAGCCGTCGGAATCGGCGTAGCGCGCGGCATCGAGCCAGTGGCGGCCCCAACGCTCGCCATAGTGCGGCGAAGACAGCAGTCGCTCAACCAACTTTTCGTAAGCGTCCGGCGAACGGTCGACGAGGAATCGATCAACCTCTGCGATGGTCGGCGGCAGCCCCGTCAGGTCGAGGCTGAGGCGGCGCGCGAGCGTCTCTTTCGAGGCCGCTGGCGAAGGCGTCAGTTGTTCGCGTTCAAGCCGCGCGAGGATGAAGCAGTCGACGGGGTTTTGCACCCAGGCCCTGTTTTTGATTGGCGGCAACGGCGGTCGCACCGGGGCGATAAATGCCCAGTGCGTTTTGATCTTCGCCCCATCAACCGAAGCATCGTCGGGCCACGCCGCGCCTTCATCAATCCAGCGGCGGATGACGGCGATCTGTGCGGAGGAGAGCGGGTCAGCCTTAAGTGGCATCCGCGTTTCGTTGTGCAGGCCGAGCACGCGATGGACGAGACGGCTGCCTTCGCTGTTGCCGGGAAGGATGACTGGGCCGGAGATGCCGCCCTTCATCGCCAGCGTTTTAGCATCGAGTCGCAACTGAGCTTTCGGCTTCTCGCCCGCGTGACACGAGTAGCACGACGCCTGGAAGATCGGCTGCACGTCTCTGACGAAATCAACCTTCTGCGCGTCGGCTACTACTACTGCGCCGCCCGCTGTCGGTGACGATGACGCGGTTGATGGCTGTATGGGTGACTGGGTTGATGATGATGGTGGCGGCGCGCTCCTCTCGATTGCTGTTGCTGCCGCCGGTTCATCGGGCCACGCCGCGCCTTCGTCGATCCATGCAGCGAGCAGATCGATTTTCTCCGGCGGAAGTTCTTTGCCCGGTGGCATCCGCATCTCGTTGCCTTCGCCGCGCACGCGCTGCATTAGCAGACTACCTTTGCTGTTGCCGGCAACAATCGCGGGCCCGGAGCCGCCGCCCTTCATCGCCGCAGCTTTGGAATCGAGGCGCAATCCGGCGGTCGCTTTCCCGTCACCGTGGCACTTGTTGCATGAAGTCTCGAAGATCGGCTTGATGTCGCGGTTGAAATCTACTTTCTTGTCCGACTTCTCCTGTGGCTGAAAAAGCGATGTAGTGGGAGAGAGGGCGTGTGTTGTGGTCGGCCCCGACCGGTGCGAATCGCGTGCGCTCGCTTTCGCGCCGGGCAGTGTGTCGATTGAATAGTAAGCCAGTGGCACGATCACCCACAGGCAACAGACCAAGAGTTTCAGCTTAGCCGCCATTGTCACCACTCCCCGGCCAGCCCGTTGTGTCGGGTCGGTCGTCGTTTAGGCGCCCGCCGCTAGCGCGGGCAAATTCGGTGTAAGAGTCAGAAGACCCGTCAAAGACGAACGGAGCGGAGATGAACGGCGCACCGTCGTCCCATGTTTAAAGGCAGGCAGAACCCGTCTGAAGAACCGGCCCATTATATAGCATAGGACTGACGCAGTAACAGAACATCAACCACAGATAAACACGGATCGACATAGATTGATTGCTCATTCTTTCGGCTTTAACTTTAATCCGTGTGGATCAGTGTCCATCTGTGGTTAATCCCTTTTTCTTTACGTCAGTCCTAATATATTAATCCGAGCGGCAAGGTGATGGCAGGCTAGAGACGCTCGACCTCGACCAGTGCGTCGTAGAAGGTTGCGCCGCCGCCGATGTCAGTCAGTTCCTGTGAAGAAAGTTGGTTGATGTTCGTCCCGCCCGGCGAGAGTTTGTTCCACCACACTGACGGCGAGACGACGACGCCCGCTCTCGCGCGTGTCGAGACGACGGCTGTTAATTCACACGCCCCGCGTTCGTTGAAAGCGCGCACATGGTCACCGTCATTAATGCCACGCGCGGCGGCGTCTTGCGGGTTGATCTCGATGAACGGGCGCTTCTCCTGTCGCATTTGCTTCGGCAGATTGGCGAAGCTCGAATTAAGAAATGCGTGCGCCGCTGGACTGACCAGCGCGAGCGGGTATTTCGACGCGAGTCGCGGCGCGCTCCGCTTGGATTCGCGCGGCGGAATGAATTCCGGCACGGCGGGGAGACCGCTCGCTTCGAGACTCGCGGAGTAGAATTCACACTTGCCGGATGGGGTCGGAAAGTTACCTTCGGCGAACGGCGCGAAAGTCTCCGGCACATTCAGACGCATCCACCCGCGCTCGCGCAACGCTTCGAGCGTGATGCCGCGAAGCGCCGGGTGATCGGTCACGAGCGCCTGCCGCGCAATCTGTTCGTCGGTGTCGCGAAAGCACTCGTCCTCAAATCCCATTCGCGCGGCCAGCAGACGAAACGTCTCGGTGTTGCACTTTGCTTCGTCGAGCGGTTTGATCGCCGCCTCGTTGATGACGAGGTAGAGATGGCCGTAGGCTTTGTGCAGATCGAATTGTTCAAGCTGCGAAGTCGCGGGCAGGATGATGTCGGCGTAGTCGCACGTGTCGGTCATGAAAAGTTCATGCACGACGGTGAACAAGTCTTCACGCCGCAAGCCTGCTAAAACTTTTCCTTGTTCGGGCGCGATAGCCGCCGGGTTCGAGCAGTAGACGTAGAGAGCGCGCACCGGTGGATCATCCTGTTTCGTCAGCACATTGCCGAGCAACGACATATTGAGCATGCGCGGGCGCGGGTCGGGCATCAGGTCGGGGCGTTCGAGCGCGTCGTAGTTGAGCGGAAACGCGCCGCTCGTCGAAAGTAGAATGCCGCCCGCCGCGTCGCGCCACGCGCCGACGATGGCCGGTAGACACGCGACCGTCCGCACCGCCATGCCGCCGCCCGCGTGACGCTGCATCCCATAGTTAATCCGAATCACCGCGGGCCGCGTCGTCGCGTACAGCCGCGCGAGCCTGATGATTGTCTCTGCTTCAAGTCCGCAAATCTCTGCCACTCGCTCCGGCGAATACTCGCTCGCGCGTCGCCGCAAATCAGCATGGCCGAGCGTGTGCCGCTCCAGGTAATCTTTGTCTTCGAGACCTTCGGCGAAGATGACATGCATCAGCCCAAGGGCGAGCGCGGCGTCGGTGCCGGGAAGCGGCGCGATATGCTCATCGCATTGATCGGCGGTGCGCGTGCGGCGCGGGTCAATCGCAATCACGTGCGCGCCCTTGTGTTTAGCTTCGAGGATGAGCGGCCACAAGTGAACATTACTGGTGATCGTGTTGGTGCCCCACAGCAGAATCAAACGCGCGTCGCCAAAGCGTTCCGGGTCGGTGCCGACTTTCGCGCCGACGGTCGCTTCGTAACCCGCGGCCCCGGCGCTCGCGCAGATCGTGCGGTCGAGTTGCGATGCGCCGAGGCGATGAAAGAAACGTCGATCCATCGACTGATTCTGTACGAGTCCGAGCGTGCCGCTGTAGCTGTACGGCAGAATCGTCTCTGCGCCTTCCGTAGATTCTGTGAGTGAGCGAAAGCGCGCCGCGATTTCGTCGAGCGCATCGCCCCAAG
The DNA here is from genome assembly GCA_030859785.1 of Acidobacteriota bacterium. Classification (GTDB taxonomy): domain Bacteria; phylum Acidobacteriota; class Blastocatellia; order Pyrinomonadales; family Pyrinomonadaceae; genus JACDEG01. Next base: position 6,065 of record JALZJL010000180.1, on the reverse strand, counting down.
TGATGGACTCGAAGCGCCCCTCGCCTTTCTTTCCGACGCGCCGCAGAGGCGTCTTGATCCGGTCAGGACTGTGCGTGCGTTGCTCGTAGTTGGCGACCTTCGTGCAGAGCGTGCCGCGCGTCAATGGATGCTCAGGGTCGCCCGCGACGCGCACCGCAGTGTGCCCGTCCTCGACCGTGACCAGCATCGCGCATGTGTCTGGGCAATCATGCGGGCACGCGGCGCGGATGATTTCAATCTTCCGCGCGGGCGTCTCGTTGGTGTTTTGAAGATTCATCAGATTTTTACTTTTGCAAGAGGTCTAATATTTGCCGGTGATTACTTTGGCCGTGAGCGTTCAGCTATCAGCCTTCAGCAGTCAGCCAGTCATGCATCGCGCTCCTATCTTCCAATGGCGCGCCTGGTTCAGCGAGAGCGAAAGGCCTGCGCGCTGACTTTGTTTTAGTTGATTGCTGATCGCTTACCTTTTGCCTTTTGCCTTCCTAATTATCACCGTCACCGCGCACATGTCTCGGCGCGCCCGCCGTCAATCGAATAGGTGACGCCGGTAATCCACGCCCCGCGCTCCGATGCGAGGTAGAGAATCAACTCGGCGACTTCGCCCGGCTCGCCGACTCGCCCCAAGGGATGTGTCTGCTTCGAGCGTTCGAGAAAGGCAGCATAGGCGTCTTCATGCATCCCGCTACTGCGGTGAAGTTCCGTGACCACGACGCCAGGGTTGACGGCGTTGACGCGGACACCTTGCGCGGCCAGTTCGAGCGCGGCGCAACGCGTCAGTTGATCGACCGCGGCTTTTGAAACGCAGTATGCGAGCACGCCCGGAAAAGCACGCAGCCCCGTCACGCTCGACACGTTGACGACGTTGCCGCGATTCTCCGCAAGGTGCGGGACGGCGAGTTGCATTAGGTGAAAGACGGCGCGCAGGTTGACATTCATCATCGCGTCCCAGTCCGCGAGCGTCGTGTTCTCAATCGTCCCGCTGGTGAGCACGCCCGCCGCGTTCACCAGCACGTCGAGTCGCTTGAAATGCTCGACGGTTTCCGCGACCACGCGCACGGCATCATGATCGACCGTCACGTCGGCGCTGATCGCCAGCGACTCGCCGTCGCCGTTTTTGATTTCGTTCGCGACATCCGTCAATGCTTCGCGGTTGCGCCCGACCAGCGCGACACGCGCGCCCGCTTCCGCGAAGCGCAACGCCGTCGCGCGCCCGATCCCCGACGTGGCCCCGGTCACCAGTGCCACCTTGCCCGTCAATTCCTGATTCATGCGTTAAGATTTACTCCATGTCCATCAATGTTTGCCTCGATGTTAACGCGCACATCTTACCGCACACTCGCCGCGCGCCCGAACTTCCGGTGAACAGAAAAACTCTCGGCGTTTGCCAAGAGATGAATCACGGAGATTAGACCTCTTGCAAAAATCAATCGCCGTGTTTAGAGGCGGGCTCCGCCCACCGGTGCATGGTTGAATGTCACGGGCAACGGCGGGCGCAAGCAAGCCTCTAAACAAACGGCTTTTTACTTTTGCAAAAGTTCTATTCATAACTGACTTCTAACTGAACTAGCATTTGTTAATTGAATGGTTAGACTAAAGCCAGTCAAAGCCAAAATGTCCGGCAGAGTGACTAGCATTAAACAACTGTTCGGTTGACAAAAACCTAACCTCCTCAGTAGTATAAAAACCGTCTTGGTAACTCAAATTACAAATTCATTAGGCACTTCGCGCGAGGGCATCGTGCATCAGTTGCGTGTGCGCGGCGGCGTCAGTGCGGACGAATTGGCGGCATCACTCGGTGTCACCAAGCAGTGCATCCGTAAGCACCTCGAAGTGTTGGAACGCGATGGCTATGTGCGGCACGCGGCGGAGCGCGGCGAGCGGGGGCGACCGGCACACGTCTTTCGTTTGACCGCGAAGGCCGAGCAACTCTTCCCGAAGCGCTATGATCTGTTGGCGAAAGCGGTGCTGCGGCAGATTAGCGCGGTGTGGGGCGAGCGCGGGTTGAATACAATCTTTTGCGGCTGTACGGTTGAAACCATCGCCGGTCTGCGCCCGCAGCTTGAGGGATTGGATTTTGATGCGCGTGTGATGCGCCTCACGGAACTGCTGAGCGAGACGGGTTACGAAGCGGAGGTCGAACGACTCGCCGACGGTTCGTACATGCTGACTGAATGGAACTGCCCGCAGGCCGAGGTGGCGCGCGACTATCGTCAGTTGTGCGATCAGGAGTTGATTGTTTACAAAGAGTTGCTGGGCACCGAAGTGTTTCGTGAATCACGCATCGCCGGCGGCGCAACGCGCTGCTCGTATCGCGTGCTGAGACCGCAGTCGCCCGTGGTGAATCGATAGATAATTTCTCCGTTCATCAAACATCTATTATTCAGCGTTATTGAAAGTTAGATTATGACCCAAGTGACAGAGCCGTTCGTCCTCGCCGCCTTACGGCAGATCGAAGACCCGGACTTACACAAAGACATCGTGACGCTCGGCTTCATTAAGGATGTGAAGATAGCGGGCGGCGACGTGTCGTTCCGCATCGTGTTGACGACTCCGGCGTGCCCCGTCAAAGAACAGATGGAAGATGCGGCGCGGAAGTTGGTCGGCGCGTTGCCAGGCGTCACATCGGTGCAGGTCACGATGGACGCGGAGGTGCCGAAGGGCCGCGGCTTCGGCGAGAAGCTAACTGTGCCGGGCGTCCGCAATATCGTCGCCATATCGTCGGGTAAGGGTGGGGTCGGGAAATCCACAGTGGCGGTCAACGTGGCGGTGGCCCTGGCGCAGGACGGGGCGCGCGTCGGATTGATGGACGCTGACGTGTACGGCCCGAACGTGCCGCTGATGCTCGGCGTCGGCGATCTGCGGCCACGCATCAACGGCAACAAATTGGTGCCGCTCGACGCCCACGGTGTTCGATTGATGTCGATGGCGGTCTTGAAGCCGGGCGACGAGCCGATGATTGTGCGCGGGCCGATTCTGCACGGATTGGTTCGTCAGTTTTTGCAGGATGTCGAATGGGGCGAATTAGATTATCTGATTGTCGACATGCCGCCGGGCACGGGCGATGTACAGTTAAGCCTCGCGCAACTTGTGCCGGTGCAGGGCGCGGTGCTGGTCACGACGCCGCAGGAGGTCGCGGTCGCCGACGTGCGGCGGGCGCTTCGGATGTTCGAGACGGTCTCGGTTCCGGTGCTCGGCGTTGTCGAAAACATGAGTTACTTCGTCGCGCCGGAGACGGGTGTGCGTTACAACATCTTCGGCGAGGGCGGCGGCGAGAAGTTGGCCGAGCAGTACGGCGTGCCGTTCCTCGGCGCGGTTCCCATCGGCCTCGATGTCCGCGAGGGCGGCGACACCGGACTACCAATCGTCGTCAGCAATCCCGATTCGGCGCAGGCGCGCGCGTTCCGGCACGTCGCCGAAGAAGTCGCGCGGCGCGTCTCGATTGAGGCGTTGAAGCCGGAGTTGGTCGTCTTAGGCAAAGCACGTTAATGTATTAAATCGACTTCACGATGCTCGAACGCGAGTCGTTGAGTCGGCAGGCAATAAACTTAAAATATTATGAGGAGAGTAAAGAGATGGCGGCAGCAACAACAACAGTTCCCACCTTCACTGTCGACGTGACGGAAAACGCGGCAACGGAAATCAAAAAGTTTCTCGCGGGCGAAGAGGGGCTGCCGGAGACGGCGGGCCTGCGCGTGCGCGTGGTGCCGGGCGGATGCTCCGGCTTTCAGTACAGCCTGAACATTGAAGAGGCGTCACGACAGGGTGACCACACCCTCGACGCACATGGCATTCGCCTGTTCGTCGACATGTTCAGCGCGCAGTATCTGAATAGCGTGAGGATTGATTACGTCACCAACATGATGGGTTCCGGCTTCACGTTCGAGAACCCGAACGCGACCGGCGGCTGCGGCTGCGGCTCGTCATTCACCGCATAGAGATTCGCGCGACAACCAAGTCGCCACAACTAAGCGGCGCGGCGCGCGCGTGTCGAGAGTGGAGTTACAAATGGGTTCCCGCGGACGAACGCGGAACTCTGTAACTTTCATCTCGACCGCGCGTACCGCGCCGTCTGTTTTTGCGATAGACTGGCGGCGCTTTTTCTACCATTGGAAATCATCAGGAGTTCGGAAACTTATGCCGAGGATTGAAGCGGAGACTGCCACCGGGTCGCAGGCGTTCGACGCCGAGCAGGGGATCAAACTCGTACTCGCCATCGAGGACGCCGGGATCGACATTCTTCACCGTTGCGGCGGCAATGCTAAATGCACGACCTGTCGCATCGAAGTGCTCGCCGGCGACCCGGGCGAAATCGGAGAGGCGGAGAAGAGTCGCCTCGCGCTGGAAGTTGATCTTGCTGAAAACATCAGGCTCTCGTGCCAGATGCGCATCATTGACGACCTCAAAGTGCGCGTGCTGAGACAGGCCGGCACGACCGGCCTCGCGCCGGGCAACCGACCCGTGGACTGAGGCGAAGGCAGCAGGATTGGCAGCGGCTTTACAGAGTTATAAGTTCGGCGCTTAACTCATGAGGTCAGTTACAATGCTGCATTATGCCGACAGTCTTAAGGGCCGGACCATACCGAATCTATTTCTACAGCCATGAACCGAACGAGCCCCCGCATGTTCATGTTGATCGAGACGCGCTGTCTGCTAAGTTTTGGTTGAATCCTGTTTCTTTGGCGCGTAATCTTGGCTTTGGCGGACGAGAGTTGCGGCAAGTTGAGCGGTTGGTAAGAGAAAATCAGGCAGCTTTACTGGAGGCGTGGAATGGGCGTTTTGGCGTTAGCGGCTGATGAGCGAGTAGCTGATGTTGAGGTCACGGAAGATATGTTGAGCGTCCGATTGATGGATGGAAGAACTATCAGTGTGCCGCTTGTATGGTATCCGACATTGTTGAATGCTACGGAAGCACAAAGGAAGAATTGGCGCATCATCGGTGGCGGCTACGGCATCCACTGGGAAGATGTCGATGAAGACCTCAGCACAGAAGGCTTGTTGCGTGGTGCTCCTGCGCCGCGACAACCTCTCGCAAAAGCCTCTTAAGTCGTAGCCCGCGCTGAATAGTCTGTTGCAGCGCGACGCCTCAATAGTTTCGTTCTCAAACATCTTGCTAAAGATTATGTTGAATGCTGCTCGCTTGGCGCGGCTGAACAGCGGCGTTAGGCGCTTGAAGCCCCGGACAACTTATTGAGTAATCAGAATAGAGGAGGAAAAGACAATGAAACTACTTGCAACTGAAATATTGCTTCTGCTAACGCTCGCTGGCAGTTTCAGCGACAAAGCTATAGCACAGAACATAGATAACCCCTCGCCTATGAGATTGTTTGTTCCAAGCAAGGTCTCGCTTGATCGGAACGAGTCAACTTACTTCTCAATGTCTATGCCGGCTGGTGATTTAAAGATAGCGTTAGACACCCGCCGGTCTGATGGTAGTTCAGGCAATTTGCAAAGCAGCTTATCAATTCTTGACAGCGATGGAGCAGAACTCAAAGCAAATGCTATCTCGTTCAATGAAATTGACTGGAGCTACCGCCGTGTGCACGACTTCTCCTTGAAAAAGCCGATGAAGTTATGATTTAAGCTGACGAATTATCATAATAAAGCAGACTTCTGGCTGACACTCCTAAAAACGCCCATCAACAAACGAGCTAGTCTCAAGGAAGATGATATTAAGGAGCTTGACCTCAAAGAATATGATACTGAGAAGGTAGACCTTTTACCTTTTCCATTCTTTGGCAGTACCATGCCAAAGCTAATGATGTTAGGGCAGTCAAAATCGGGTGTGATAGAAGAGGGCGAATCAAATTACTTCATCACCGTTTTACCGAAAGGTGAATACAAGGCAATTTTAGGGTTTGAGAATGCAAGAAGCCAAAATGGAAATATACAAGGCTATCTTGCCTTCCTAGATGCTGATGGCGGAAACCAACAAACTATCATTAGATCGGTTTTCACTTGATTGTATGGACGGTTATAAGTCATCCTTTTACCATGAGGCAATATTCTGATGACCTGCGCGAAAGAATCATCTTCTTCTATGAGCATCATCTGGACTACACGCAGCA
>JALZJL010000178.1 GCA_030859785.1 Acidobacteriota bacterium | reverse complement strand
ACACGATTTTTGAAACGGAGATTGATGATGAAGACTGCATCCTCCACGCACACCTTGACGCTCGTATTGGTTTGCCTGATGCTCGCGCCGCCAGTCCCGGCGCAACGCGCGACTGAGACGCCGACTGCTTCCTCTCAAACCCCTGCGACGTCACAAACTCCGGCATCTGCACAGACACCGGTGACGCCTCAAACGTCATCGCCGCGATCCGGCGCTGCCGGTTCGGACGACGGCGACGTGGTGCGCATCACGTCGAACCTCGTGCAGGTGGATGCGGTCGTGACCGACAAGAAAGGGCAGCAAGTCACCGACCTCACAGCCGACGACTTTGAGCTTCTCGAAGACGGTCGCCCGCAGAAGATCACTAACTTTTCTTACATCACAAACGTCGCGCCGCCGCCACCCCCATCGTCATCGTCGCCGCCCGTCGTGGCGGGTGCGGCGCGCGACAAAACCGTTCCGCTGCCACCGCCGGTTCACCTGCGGCCCGAACAGGTGCGACGCACCATCGCACTCGTCGTCGATGACCTCAGGGCATCCTTCGAGAGCGTCGCTTACGTCCGCCACGCGTTGAAGAAATTTGTCAACGAGCAGTTGCAGCCGAACGATCTGGTCGCGGTCGTTCGCACCAGCGCCGGGATGAGTGCCTTGCAGCAGTTCACTTCCGACCGGCAGCAACTCCACGCCGCCGTCGAGAGCGTCAAGTGGTATTCGATGGGGCGCGGCGGTATCAGCACCTTCGCGCCGCTCGGCAGCGGCTCGATGATGCCGTCAGGCAGTCGAATGTCGGGTGTACCGTCGTCGTTCGGCGGCATCAGGGAACGTGGCGAAGACCGCAGCGTCGCCGATGACATCGACGTCGACGAGTTCCGCGAAGAGGTCTTCGCCGTCGGCACGCTCGGCGCGCTCAACTTCATCATCAAAGGTTTGAAAGATCTGCCGGGAAGAAAGTCAATCGTGCTCTTCTCGGACGGCTTCCGAATGTACGACGCCGACGGGATGTCGGGCCGCGTCCTGCAAGCGATGCGGCAATTAACCGACCTCGCGAATCGCGCTTCGGTCATCATCTACACCATCGACCCGCGTGGGGTGGTCTACACCGGTCTGACGGCGGCGGACAACACATCCGGCATGACGGCCGAACAGGTTCGGGAGGTGCCGCAATCGAGGTCAGCAATGTTACGCGAAACACAGAGCGGCATGGACATCCTCGCGCAACAGACCGGCGGCCTCGCAATTCGCAACAACAACGACATCTCCGGCGGACTCCGGCGCGTGCTCGACGATCAGAAGGGTTATTACCTGATTGGCTACCGGCCCGACGAGTCGACCTTTGACCCGGTCGGGGGGCGCGGCAAGTTTCATAAGATCACGCCAAAGGTGAAGCGTCCCGGATTGAAGGTGCGCACGCGCGGCGGCTTCTACGGCTTCACCGATGACGAGACGGCGCGGCCCATCGCCAAGCGCACGCGCAACCAACAACTGTACGCCGCGCTGTCGTCGCCGTTTGCGTCGGGTGGCGTGCCGTTGCGCCTGACCTCGCTGTTCCACGGTCAGGACGAGAAGACTTCTTACGTCGACTCGCTGCTGCATGTCGACCCGCGCAGTTTTACGTTCAAGGAAGGCGCTGATGGCTGGCACACTTCAGAAATTGACTTGGTTGCGCTCACGTTCGGCGATAGCGGAATCCCGGTCGATGAAGTCAACCGGACGGCGACGATCCGTCTGCGTGGCGAAACTTTTCAGAAGGTCTTGAAGGACGGCTTGGTCTACTCGATGCGTGTGCCGGTGAAAAAACCGGGGGCTTATCAGTTGCGCGTCGCAGTGCGTGATACCGCCTCCGAGCGCGTCGGTGCGGCCAGTCAGTTTATCGAAGTCCCGAATCTGAAAAAAGACCGGCTCGCGCTCTCCGGCATTACCATCATGGGCAGCGACACGATGACCGCGCGGCTCGCCGAAGCGCAAAAGGCAATGGAAGGAAAAGCGGCGGGGAAAGCCCCGGACAGCCAGGTCAGCAAGGGGCAAGTCAATGATAGACAAGTCAGCGATGGACAAGTCAACGAACCGGACCCTTCGGGCAGTCCGGCGGTGCGCCGCTTCCGTCGCGGCGCGTCAGTCGATTACCTGTACCACATCTATAACGCCAAGCTCGACCGCACGGCGCGCGTCCCGCAACTCCAGACGCAGTTTCGCCTCTTTCGTGATGGGCAGCAGATGCACGCCGGGCCGATTCAGCCGTTCGACGTGTCTGACCAAACGGATAAGAAGCGCTTGTTATACTGGGCACGCCTGCGCCTCGGCACCAACCTGCCGCCAGGCGAATATGCGCTGCAAGTCGTCGTCACCGATATGCTCGCCTCCGAGAAGCGACGCACCATGACGCAGTGGGTTGACTTTGAAATTATGAAGTAAGCACCTCGCGCAAAAGATGTTCGGGATGAAGGATAAACAACATTCATCGAACAGTTTTCAGTTTTGAGTTTTAAGTTTTGAGCTGAAATCCGAAAACTGAAAACTCAAAACTGTTTACTTTTGCCTTCCTGCGTATGCCTCTTTTGTTCATGATTACGTTGTTTGTCAGCGCGGGTCTGTTGTTCTGGGTTCAGCCGCTGATTGCTAAGTCGCTGCTGCCGTCGCTCGGAGGGACGCCGGCGGTGTGGAATACGTGCATGCTGTTCTTTCAGGGCATGCTGCTGTGCGGCTACCTATATGTCCTCGCCGCGACGCGCTGGCTCGGCGTTGGTCGGCAGGCGGTGCTGCACCTCGTCCTGTTGATTGTGGCGGCACTCAGTCTGCCGTTCATGGTTTTTGATTCGGCGGCGATACCTGCTCCAGTCGATGACGGCAGCCCGGTGGTGTGGTTGCTCGGTCGATTGATGTGGACGCTCGGGCTGCCGTTCTTCGTCCTTTCGGCGAGCGCTCCTCTGCTTCAGAAGTGGTTCTCGCGCACTACTCATCCGGCGGCTGGCGACCCGTATTTTTTGTATGCCGCGAGCAACGCGGGCAGCCTCTGCGCGCTCGTCGCGTTCCCGCTGTTGCTTGAACCTAATTTGCGTCTGCCGCGGCAGGGTGCGTTGTGGGCCGGCGCTTACGGTCTGCTTGTGGTCTTAGTCACGGCGTGCGCGTTCGTCTTGTGGAGGTCGAAACCGACATCAGCCGGGACACCCTTGACATTATCGCCACTTTCGACACCACCGCCACCCACGAACGGTGTCCCCGATGATGAAGCGCGGCGAAGCGTCGCGGATGACAGAGGCCCATCTGTCATCAATGGCGTGACCGACGGTATCAACGTCAACATCACTCACGAGATCACTCACAGTCGCCGCGCTCTCTGGGTGATGCTGGCCTTCGTCCCTTCAAGTTTGGTGTTGGGCGTCACGACTTACATCTCAATGGACATTGCCGCTGTGCCGTTGTTGTGGGTGATCCCGCTCGCGCTGTACCTGCTGACATTCGTGCTGACGTTCGCGAAGAGGGGTGTGCCGGGGCGCGGCGGGATAGGTCGCGTGATGCAGGGCGCGGCGTTGCTGGTGACGCTCGTCTACCTTTCGGGCGCGACCGAGCCGGGTTGGTTGGTGGCGCTCGTCCACCTCATTTTCTTCTTCATCGCGGCGCTGGTTTGTCACGAGCGACTCGCCGACGCCCGCCCGCCAGCCGCGCACCTCGACGAGTTTTATCTGTGGGTCGCCGTCGGCGGCGCGCTCGGCGGGGTCTTTAACGCGCTCGTCGCGCCGGTCGTGTTCGACGACGTGATTGAATATCCGCTGTTGATTGTGCTCGCCTGTCTGATGTTGGCGCGTCGTGGTGAAAACGGCGTCGGCGAAGAACGAGGCGGGCGGGTTACGCTCTGCTGGCGCGACGCTGTTTATCCAATCGGCATCGGGTTGCTCACCGCTGCGCTCGCGCTCGCGTCGACGCGCTTTGAGATCGGTATGGTCGGGCGCGTGGCGTTCGTGCTCGGCATCCCG
>JALZJL010000176.1 GCA_030859785.1 Acidobacteriota bacterium | reverse complement strand
CGTCAATCGAGTCGCCGGCCCCTTTCGTTTGAGGTGTGTAGAAGCGCCGTCTACTCGTAAGACTTATGCGCCGGCTTCCGCCCGCGGAGCGCGGCGGCGGCGAGTTCGCGCGCGCGCGGCAGCACTTCGACGGCCTTCGACATCTGCGGGTCGTCGAGGATGAAGACCCGTGACGCCATCGTAGCGCCATAGGCGGCCATCACGATGTCATAGCGTATTTGGCGCTGGATGTACTCGCGCTGTCGGTCGAGTTGCGCCGCCGTGATCGACTTGTAATCCTTGTTGCCGGCGACAAAGTCTTTGAAGGCTTTGAACACCTTGTCATCAACCGGGTAGTCGGTCGCCGCTAACTCGCGAGTGAAATCAATCGGGCGCTGCACCTTATATGTATCGAAGCCCACGACGCGACCGTTCACGAAGTCACGGACAAAGGCGAAGATCGGGTCCATCAATCGCTGCTGCGGCGGGGTAATCATCCGTGGCTTGACCGCCTCGTCGGGCGCGATGCCGCCGCCGCCGTAAACCGTGCGTCCGGTGTCGGTGCGGCTCTCCGGCCCGGTTGGTGTCTGAGTCTGAGTCGCGCCCTTCTTCTCTTCCTCCTCCTCCTTGCCGACGCCCTGCCCGCGTGTGTAGTAATCGTAGAGGCTGCTGTTCGAGTAGTCGCGCTGAATCAGCCGGCCCGAAGGCGTGTAGTACTTGGTGGTCGTCAGCGTCAACGCGCTGCCATACTCAAGCGGCATGATGCTCTGCACTAACCCTTTGCCGAACGTCGTCTCGCCGACGATCAAGGCGCGGTCATGATCCTGTAGCGCACCCGCGACGATCTCCGAAGCCGACGCCGTATTGCGATTGACCAGCACGACCAGCGGCGAAGAGTCGGGCGAGCCGCTGTTCTTCGCTTTGTGATCGCGGTCGCCGCCACCGCGCGTGCCGCGTCCCTTCTGCGACAGCACGACCTGCCCGTGCTGCAGGAACTGGCTCGACACCTTCACCGCCTGATCTAGCAACCCGCCGCCGTTATTGCGCAAATCGAGAATCAGCGATGTCATGCCTTTGGCTTGTAACTCTTCGAGTTTGTTCTGGAACTCTTCCGCCGTGGTGTAGTTGAACTGGCGCTGCATGTCGATGTAACCGACGCCGGGGCGGACCATGTAAGCGTCGGGCACGGTCGGTGAACCGACCGCGTCGCGCACGATCTCGACGGTCTCGCGGTTGTTGTTCGCGGCGCGCTCAACGACAATCTTCACCGTCGAGCCGCGCGGGCCGCGCAGACGGTCGCGCACCTCGTCGGAGGATTTACCCTGCGCCGATTGACCGTCAACCTCAACGATCCGGTCGCCGTAGCGCAGACCGGCTTTGTGGGCCGGTGTATTCTCAAAGGTCGCCAGGATGAATGTATCCATGCGTTCGCTGGTGCGCCGCGTGCTGATCGTCGCGCCGATGCCGTAGTACTCCGAACGCCAGTCGGTGCGCATCTCCTCGAACTCTTTCGCGTCGTAGAAATTCGAGTGCGGGTCAAGGGAACGCAACATGCCGACAATCGCTGACTTAAATGCGCTGTTGTATTCGAGCTTGTTGCCGTCTACATAATTTTCCTGTATGACGGTCAAAGCTTCGGCAAAATCCTGCTCGACGGTTTCAAGCCCGCCGGACTTTGGACGCTCGCGCCGCACGGAGGCGCGTCCCGCCGACGGCGTATCGACGGCCACAGGTCCAGGAGGCACCGGCAGTTGTTTATTTTTGGAATCCTGTTGAGCGAAGACAAACGAAGGGACTAAGAGTGCGAAGGTAAGAAGCGGGATGAGCGCGGACGAGAATCTTTTCTTCACGTGGAAAACCTCTGTTAAGACCGATTAATTGCCAAAGACAGGTCAGCATCGCCGATGCGAGCATGGCCTGCCTCGAAGATGACTGCCGGGAGCAGGTTAGTGCAGTGTAATTGATGAGGGCGGCGGCGGCAAGGTTGTTCTTCGGCCACGAACGACGAATTTTTACGACCGCCGCCGCGCTTCTCTCGGTCAGACCAATTTTTTAGTGCGCGGGCGCAGCCTCGCGTTTACTTCTCCTGCAATGCCACTTTAAATTCATGAATAAAAAGCTTCCTGCCAAGGCCAAATCACCCGTCAAGCGCCGGCGCCCTTCCCTCAATAAGACCCCTGCCGGTCAGACCGCGGCGCGGGGCGCGTCGAGACGGCCACGTGACCGCGACTCGCTTGAAGAGCAGTTGCGCGCCGCGATCAGCACGGTCGACGTGGCATACGCGCTGACAACACCGCTGCTCCGCTCGCTCGAAAATCTTTTACGATTGGCGGCGCGGACGATTAACTCCGGGGAGGCGTCGGTGCTGGTGCGTGACGGCGATAGCGGCGGGCTGAAGTTTCTGGTTGCCATCGGGGCGGTCGCGCACCGATTGATTGGCGTGCAGATTCCGCCGGGCAGAGGTATCGCCGGGTTCGTCTTCGCCAGCGGTCAGCCGATGGCCGTCGCCGATGCGAAACGCGAAAGCACTTTCTACGCCGAGATCGACCGCGCCACCGGCTACTCGACGGAGACCATTCTGGCGACGCCGCTGCAACTAAACGGCGAGACGGTCGGCGTGCTCGAATTCGTTAACCGGCGCGGCCAACCGCCCTACGAACCGTTCGCGCCGCACGAGATGGACTGGGCGGCGCGCTTCGCCGACGCCATCGCCGCGCTGGTCGACGCGCACGAAGCGACCAGGCTAATCGAGACGCTGTTGACGCGCGCCCTAAAAACCGCCGCCGACACGCAGGATAGCGGCCAGGCTCTTAAGAGTGCGGGCAAGATAGGCCGCACCAGTCAGCGTCAAGATAGTCAGGATCGCAGTCAGAATCGCGGCGCCGCATTGCAGCAATGGTTGAAGACGGTGCAGGCCGCGCCGGAGCATCGCGAACTGGTCTCGCTCGCGGTCACGCTGCATGAAGTTGCCAGCCGCGGCGAGGCGGAGCGGACGATGTGCCGCGAAATGCTGGAGTCGCTCGCGCGCTGGACGGAGCGCCGCCACACGACCGGCTCAGGCACGGAATATCTTTTTTAACTCAATCGTCGAGGGAGAGCGCGAATGGCACGATCCGGCATCGGCGGTAAGACTGGCGGTAAAACTGTCGGTAAAGTTGCGGGCAATAAGTTGCGAGACTTGTGGTGGGCGGTGACGCCGGAGAAGGTGTGGCAGGGACGCACCGGGCGCGGGGTCAGCGTCGCGCTCGTTGACAGCGGCATTGACGCCGGTCACCCGGCGCTACGTGGTTGCGTCAAGGATGCGGTCGAGGCTTCGCGCGAGGGCGGTCGCGTCTTCTTCCACCCTTCGACATCGGGCGACACGGCGGGCCACGGCACGGCCTGCGCCGGGATCATCGCGCGCATCGCGCCCGAAGCCTCGCTTCACAGTATCAAAGTCCTCGGCCCAAACGCTTCCGGCTCCGGCGAGATGTTTCTCGCCGGATTGGACTATGCGATCAAGCATCGCATCCGTGTCATCAACCTCTCGCTCGGCACGACCAAGCCGGAGTTGTCAGCACCGTTGCGCGACCTGCTCGACCGCGCATATCACGCCGGGTGCATCGTGGTCGCGGCGGCCAACAACCTGCCGCAGCCGAGTTTCCCTTCGATATTCTCATCGTCGCTGGTCTCTGTCTGCAAAGAGCATTACGGCGATCCCTTTTACTTTACTTATCGCTACGGCGAAGTGATCGAACTGTGCGCGTCCGGCGTGCAGGTCACGACGACGTGGCCGGGCGGCGGCTACCGTCAACTGACCGGCAATAGCTTCGCCTGCCCGCATATCACCGGCATCATCGCACTGCTGATCGAAGCCTACCCCGACCTGACGCCCTTCGAGGTCAAGACCATCCTCTATACCATCGCGCACCGCAACGAAGAACGAAACGCAGAACGCAGTAACAGTGAGCAGTGAAGGAGAAGCGATGGGGCGTTGTACTGCCTACTGCTCACCGCTCACTGTCTACTGCTTACTGCTCTCTGCCTTCTTCCCCGTGAGCCACGATTCGCGTAGCGCCTTCTGCTCGGCGGTAGCTTTCGGGTCTTCTGTGATTGCGTAGGTCGCAGCGCGGCGACCCGTCATCGTCATCGAAACTTCGAGCAGACGGTCGCCGCGGAAAATCGTCAACGGCACGCGCTCGCCTTCTTTGAAGCGTTCCAGTTGGAGCGGCAGCGTCGCCTGGGTCGCCCGCTCACCGCTGATCGCCAACAGCAAGTCACCGGGCGCAAGCACGTTGTTGGCCGGACCATCTGCGTCAACACCGGAGACGGTCAGCAGACTTGGATCACGGTTGACGAACGTACCGGGCCGCGTCGGGCCATCACCGGCAAAGGTGATTCCGGAGTCGCGCGTCGCAGCATCTTTGCGCTCAAGCTTGAGTCCCGCGTACCCGAGCGCGCGCTCGTAAGGCAACTCTTCCGTGCCGCTGACGTAGCGTGTGAAGAACTCGCCGAAGTTGGAGCCGGCAATGGTCTCGACGGCTTTGCGGAATCCGCCCGCCGACCATCCCGCTTTCGGCAGCGCGTAATTATCATTGAGATGGCGGAACACATCGTCGAGCGTGCGCGCGTTTCCGGTGCGCTGACGAATCTCCAGGTCGAGCAGCATTCCGATCAACTGGCCTTTGTTGTAATAGCTGAATGAACTGTTGCGCGAGTTGTCGTTGAAGAACCAGGTGTTGACGCTCGACTCTTCGACGGTCAGGATGCGACGCCCTGGCAAGCCCTGAAGTGTCTGAACCTCGCTCGCCAGCGCAGTGTAGAAGCGTGCCGGCGTCCACAAACCGGCGCGCCTGATGTGCAGGTCGCCGTAGTAGCTCGTCATCCCCTCCGAAACATAGAGGTCGGTTGTCGGCACCTGGCGCGTGTAGTCAAACGGGCCGAGCGCTTCGGGCCGAAACCTTTTAACGTTCCACAGGTGAAAGAATTCATGCGACGTCACACCACGAAAGCTGTCCCACCCCAAGTCAGTTGCGCCGCCGTATTTGCGTAGACCGATGGTCGTCGAGTTGAGGTGTTCGAGTCCGCCGCCGCCGTTCGGTGACATGTGAAAAATGAAGACGTAACGCTTGAACGGAGCCGCGCCCATCATCTCGATTTGCGAGCGAACCATCGCTTCGATTTCTTTTTGAAAGCGTGTCAGATCGTAGTTGTGGCTACCCCAAATGGCGATTTCATACGGCACTTTTTGATGATCGAACCGCAACACGTTCTGCGTGCCGATCTCAGTCGGGCAGTCGGCGAACGTGTCATAGTCGAGGGCGGTGAACATGTCGGGACGACCGGCGACCGGTTCGAGTCCGGTTGAGATTGTCGTCCAGCCCGGCGGCTTGTTGATCGTCAGCGTGACGGGCCGATCCTTCGCGCCGACGACATAAGGGAACAACAGCGTCCCGTTGAAGTAGCCGTGCGTGTCGTCGAGGTGCATCCCGGAGACGCCCAGCGCATCGGCGTAAACTTTGTACGAGACGCGCACGTCGGAGTTACCGTTCGTCGCAACGCGCCATGTGTTGGTCTGCGTCTTCGCGGCGGGGAGCGTCTGGCCGGCGGTCGTCCCGGCGCGGAACTCCTGCACGTTGCGCGCGGCGTCCACGATGCGATACGCACCCGGCACCCACACC
Organism: Acidobacteriota bacterium; assembly: GCA_030859785.1. Lineage (GTDB taxonomy): Bacteria > Acidobacteriota > Blastocatellia > Pyrinomonadales > Pyrinomonadaceae > JACDEG01. The sequence goes on along the minus strand of JALZJL010000176.1, from coordinate 27,653 downwards.
GGGAACTGCACCTCGAGTTGCGGCGCGGTGACGTTTGCGATGGTCATCGTCACCTCAAACAGATGTGTCGTCGGGCGCGACATGCCGAGTTCGTACGAGACGGTCAGGTTCGTCGCGGCGACAGTGCGCGGTGTCTGCGCAACAGCGACGGCACCGGTCATCGTCGACGAACCGACGTTGAGTAGCGCGACATAGAGCAGCATGATGAGCGCGGTTGGGCGGCGTGCGCGTGAAGTAGTCGTCTTCATATGCGGTGCATTCTCCAGATGGAAACAGGCTTTATAGTATCAATAAAATTGGGTGCTCTTTAAAAATACGGCTCTCCACCACGACGGAGGCGACCCGGTCTTTGGTGTTGATTCAGCGACGTTTGCGAATAAGGGGAAGCGAACGATTTTATATCACGTGGCGCGACCGCCGCTCAAATATCGCTGTCGTCACAAACGTTACCGTTAACGTGCCCGCCCCGAATGGTCGCACGCGGCGACTCGCGCCTTGACGCTGGTTTCGGCGCATCCGTAGAATGGACAGAACTTTTCAACCGACAAGTTGTACCGCTCGGCCCCACTTGAGAACATTGTTATAAAGCTGTCGGGGGTCGCAGACTTGAAGGCCGGGTAGCCGAAGAATTTGAGTGCCTGAGTAATTCTTGTGAAGGAGATTTGAGTGCATGAGTAACCCCTATGATTCGCGGCACGACGCTAACCATCCGCTGGAGCCGATTGACGACTTAATGCTGTCCGACGCCGAAGACCCCCGGCACAGTTCCGAGCGCATGTCATCTTCGGTGCGCGACATCGCCGCGCGCATTCCCGAGTCGCTCAGTTCCATCGGGCGCGACATCAGCCGCACCATTGAACGCGCCATCTCTGCCAAGGATGATTATGTCGTCGCCGTGAAGGTGTCGCACGAGGCGCAGGACAAGCTCGATCAACTGGTGCAGGCCGGAGTTTTTCGCAGCCGCGCCGAGGCCGCCGCTTTCCTGATCGACGAAGGAATCAAGTCACAGACCGCACTCTTCGACCGCGTCGCACAGAAACTCTCCGAGATTGAGCGCCTCCGCGCCGAACTGCGGGGAATGATTGGTGAATGATAAAGAACAAAAGGATTATCGAAAGAGGCGGCTCTCCCCTCATCCGTCCGTCGCCTCTCCGCTTTCACTCCAACCAAAAGAAGGGCATCTAATTTGTCGTCCACACTGGCGCTACCGCGCATTCCGATTGAACAATTTACGCTCGCCAACGGCCTCCGCGTCGTGCTGAGCGAAGACCATTCCGCTCCGGTCGTTTCGGTCGCGGTTTACTACGATGTCGGCTCGCGCAACGAGCGCGTCGGGCGCACCGGTTTCGCGCACCTCTTCGAGCACATAATGTTTCAAGGCTCGGAGAACGTGCCGAAGGCGGCGCACTTTCAGTACATCTTTAATGCCGGCGGGACGATGAACGGGACGACTTCAAGCGAGCGCACCAACTACTTCGAGACGTTGCCCGCCAATCAGTTGCCGCTCGCGCTGTGGCTTGAAAGCGACCGGATGCGCTCGTTGAAAGTGACGCAGGAAAATCTCGACAACCAGCGCGACGCAGTCAAAGAAGAAAAGCGGCTGAACTACGACAACCGCCCGTACTCGAATGCGTTCCTGCGCTTGAACGAGATGATTTACCAAAACCCGGCGAACGCGCACTCGACTATCGGCTCGATGGAAGACCTCGACGCGGCGACGATTGATGATATACGCGAATTCTTTCGCATCTACTATGCGCCGAACAACGCTGTGCTGACGCTCGTCGGCGACTTCGACCCGGAAGAAGCGCGCTCGCTGATTGACAAGTATTTTGCGACCATCCCGCGCCAGCCGTCTCCGTCCGGTGTCGATGTGGGCGAGCCGTTGGAGGTCGCCGCGCGGCGTGAACTTTACCGTGACCGCTTCGCGCAACTGCCGGCGTTGATGATCGGATGGAAAGCGCCCGCGCGCCGACACGAAGATATTTATGCGCTGTCTCTGGCAAGCGACCTACTGGTGGAAGGCGACAGTTCGCGCCTCTATCAGAAGTTGGTTAAGGGCGATGAATCGGTGGTTGGCATCCAGGGCGGACTCGGCGAGCGGCGCGGCCCGTCCACGTTCTACATCTTCGCGATTCCGAAACCCGGCCACGACGCCGAGCAAGTCAGGCAAACGATTATGGACGAGATGACTCGTCTGGCCGCCGAAGGCCCGACTGCTGAAGAGATGGAAAAGCTACGCAACAACTTGCTCAACGACACGACTCGCGGGCGTCAGTCGTCATTGTTCCGCGCGCAACGCGTCGCCGAGTACACGCTCTATGACGGCGACCCGAACCTTTTCAACACCGACCTCGAAAGATACTTGAGTGTCACCGCTGCGGAGATCAAAGCGGCGCTAGCGCGTTACCTCCTGACCGATAATTTCTCGACCATCGAGATTGTTCCGGCGCCGGAGGATGCCCACAACGGCGCCGCCGCGCCTGCCACGTCGATGACCAGCGAATCGTCGCAGCCGGGCGCGCCGCCGCCGCAAGTCCCGCCGAAGCCGCCGACGCTGCCGGCCTCAGCCACCGAAGCGCCGCCGCCCGTCGAACGAGCGAACGAACTGCAACCGGAGAAGCCGCCGCAACCGATTGAGCCGCCGCGGATGGAAGGATAGCGAGCGCGGAATGAGATGCAGCCGAGCGTGAGGATCGTATTTTTGATTTTTGCACTTCGCCGTTGGTCTCCCGTTCGTTCTTTGTGAACTTGATGGATAATTCGACCGAAGCCTTTCGTCACCAACCGCCCGCGCCGCTGCCCTTACGGACGTTGAGCATTCCGACGCCGAAAGAGTTAACGCTGCCCAACGGGTTGCGCGTCATCATCATCGAGTCGAGGCGCTTGCCGCTTGTCAGCATCCGCCTCGCGTTGCGCACCGGCGACGCTTTCGATCCGCCGGAACTGCCCGGCTTAAGCGACGTACTGACACACATGCTGACCGAGGGGACGGCGTCGCGCACCAGCCGGCAGATCGCCGATGAGGTAGCGCGAATCGGCGCGACGCTCAACGCCGGAGCCAACTCTGATTACAGCACCGTCGCGGCGTCGGCACTCGCATCCTACGCCGACACGATTTTCGAACTGCTGGCTGATGTCGCGCTGCGCCCATCGTTCCCCGAAGACGAGCTTCAACTAACAAAACAGAACACGCAGCAAAACATGATCGCGCAACGCGCTCAGCCATCTTTTCTCGCAAGCGAGAGACTGGCCTGCGTCGTCTTCGGCAAACACCCGTACTCGGTCGTGTCGCCCACCGTCGAGTCCATCGACGCGATGACGCGCGAGCAACTCGCTGACTTCCACCGCGCGGTGTTCATCCCGAACAACGCGGTGCTGCTGATCGCCGGCGACGTCAGGAGTGACGTGGTGATGAAGCGCGTCGAAAAGTTGTTCGCGGCGTGGCAGCCGGGCGAAGTCAAACAACCCGCATGGCCGCCGCTGCCGGAGCGAGAGAGGCGCTCTCTCTACCTTGTCAACCGTCCCGGCTCGGCGCAGTCCAACATTGTCATCGCCAACGTTGGCATCACGCGCACGCATCCCGATTATTTTCCGCTGCTGGTGATGAACACCGTGCTCGGCGCGAATGCCTCGTCGCGTTTGTTTATGAATCTGCGCGAAGCGAAGGGCTACACCTACGGCGCGTATTCGAGCGTCGACGCGCGCCGGTTCGCCGGAACGTTTCGCGCCTCCGCCGAAGTCCGCGCGGATGTCACCGGCGCGTCCCTCAAAGAGTTCTTCATGGAACTCGAACGCATCCGTGAGGAACCCGTCGCGGACAAGGAACTGGCCGACGCGAAGTCTTACTTAACCGGCGTCTTTCCGATTCGACTCGAAACTCAGGAAGGGTTGATTGACCAGTTTATGCAGATCAAGATGCAGGGCCTGCCCGAAGACTACCTACTGACATACCGTGATCGCGTTAACGCCATCACGATGACCGACGTGCTCCGCGTCGCGCGCACACACGTCACGCCCAACCGTGCCGCCATCGTCGTTGTCGGCGATGCGGCGTCGATTACCGACCAGGTCGCTCCCTACGCGGCGGACATCGAGATGTACGACAGCGCAGGCAAACGCCAAGAGATGAACGCGGCGGACATAGCAGGCGACGACTGAAACTCTTTCTTGTCACCTCTCACGTTTGAGTATTTAAGGAGAGAATTATGGACGGCATATGGGCGCTCGAAGTCATGACGCCTTTCGGCAAGCAACCGGCGACGCTGACCTTAAAGCGAAGTGACGGCGCACTGAGCGGCCACATCAAATCCCAACTCGGCGACGTGCCGTTAAGCGACATCAACGAGCAGGGCGACCGCTTCGATGCCACCGTCTCGCTGACGTTGCAGGGTCGAACATACGAGGCTAAAGTCGACGGACGCACCGCGGGCGAGCAGATGACGGGGACGATCAACATCAAGTTCCCGCTCGCTCCGAAGATCAACTTTTCCGGCACGCGCGCCGCTTAGCCGGCGGGCGCGCGTGTGTCGCCTGACTGCTCAACCGTCACGGTCGATGGCAGCCCGACCGACGAAGCGCGACCGGCCCGGCCATCACGACCTTCGTTTTCACCCGTTGGCAACAGCCACATCACATACAAGGAGCACTCACCAATGATCGAATCAATCAAGAGACGGTGCGGGCTGGCCCTGGGCTGCGCACTGTTACTATTTACCGCAACGTCGATCAGTCATGCGCAGACGCAGACACCGCCGCCGCAGTCTCCGCCATCCCAGTCTCCGCCGCCATCTCAGCCACCGGCCAAAGCGCAGGCCGTCGAAGGTGTCTACGAGTGCGAGTTGCTCGTCGACAACACCGGTGCCATTCCGTTCACGATGACGGTCAAGCGTGACGGCGACAAGCTGAGCACTGAAGTGAAAGACGGCGGCGACTTAACCATCACCGGTATCGCGGTCACCGGCGACAACGTGACGCTCGCCGCGTCGCATCAGGATCGCCCGTTCGAGCTTCCCGGCAAGGTGACTGACACAGGGATGGGTGGCAAGTGGGAGGCCGGCGGATACTCAGGCACCTGGACAGCCAAACGGCGCGCCGACGCGAAATAGCTCAAGCGGCGAAGAAATAAAAAAACCGCCCGATGTGTTCAAACCCACACCGGGCGGAAGTCACAGGAGAACCGTCCTTAACCACCCGGCCACTTCCCCATTGCGGCCTTCGGGTTTTGCTATGCTGACTCTTCAGATGCGACCGTCCTCGCGTCGCGTTGCCAGGTTACCCTCCGCGAAATATAGACTGAAGAAAAACATTCACCCACGAATAGACCGAGTCGCGACCGAGAAATAAGAAGACTAAAGTAAGCAGCTTTCAGTTCAAAACTCAAAACTATTTGTTCATCTTTCGTACCTGAGAACCATGCCGTCCCCGCCGACCGCCCAGCAGTTTTTCTTCTCGATGAAGAGCGCGTAGAGATTCTGCTTCGTGCCACTCTGCTGCTGCACCCATGTCAGCCCACCATCACCGGAGCGCAGGACGACACCGCCGCGCCCGACGATCCAGCCATCGTCGTCGTTCGCAAACTTGACACTCAACAGCGTCGAGCGCAGCGGCATACTGACCGTCGTCCACGTCTCGCCGCCGTCCGTGGTACGCAGCACCGTGCCCCGCTGGCCGACCGCCCACCCGTCATTGTCGTTGCGGAAATCGACGTGGTACAGCGTCGCGTCGGTGTTCGAGCGTTGCGCCGTCCAACTGAGGCCGCCATCGCGCGTATGAAGAATGATGCCTCCCGCGCCGACAATCCATCCGCGCCGGTCGCCGGCGAAGTCGAGATGAATCAACTCTTCGCGCGTCGGCACCAATTGCCGCTGCCACGACGCGCCGCTGTCGTCGGTGAACAGCACCAGGCTGTCGATGACGATGTCACGGCGACTGGTTGAGCCGACGACCCATCCTTTCTTCTTACCTGCGAAGCGCACGCTGTACAACTCCGGCAGCGCACCGCTGAATGTCGAAGGCGAGAAGCGGATTGTCTCGCGCCACGTGAGGCCGCCGTCTTCGGTGCCGAAGATGCGGCTACCCGCGAGCACGTAGCCGTCCTCTTTGTCCCGGAAGTAGACGTCATTGATGCCTTCAGCGGTGTCAACCGGCTGTCGCGTCCAACTCTTGCCGCCGTCTTCGGTGTGTATCATGAAGCCGCCATCACCCACCGCCCAGCCGCGCTTCGAATCGGCGAAGTAGACCGCGTTCAAGTCTCTGCCCGCCTGCCCGTGCCGCGCCGCTCCCCAGCCGCCCTGGATTGCCAACGACGACGCAGTGCTGAGGAGTACTAACATTACGCCCCCGCCGATCAACATCAGCGGCGCGCGCATCCTTCGGCGGCGAGACCTCCGCGTGAGCATCTCCGTTTTCATCCTCGGCTCTTCTCCCTGAAATTCGCAGTGTGATGGTAAATGTTCGTGGAACGCAGGAACTGCGCTTTCTGCCGGGACCAAACCTTGAGTTTGCTTGACGTAAAGTTGTACACGAAATTGCCGGCGGCGAACAAGTACAGCGGGCGGTGTCGGGTGCGGCGCGAGAATCCAGTCAATGACCCGGAGACAATTTGTTTTGGTAACGGCTCCGTCGGGGGACAAAAGAAGGCCGCGGATTGACGCGGATCAACACGGATCAGAAAACCAGTTGATGGAATCTGGGTATATCCGCGTTCATCCGCGGCTCATCTCCCGGCCTTCGGGCCACTACCCTTGTTTTCACTACAAACATAAACGGGGGCGCCGCATTTATCAGCGCCCCCGTGTTCTGCATTCGTCCCAACCGTCTCAAGTCCTCGATAGTTCCATTTATTCGGTCGCGGCTTTGACGCGGTAGACACGCCCCTTGTACACAACCACGACCCGCTCGCCGAGCGCGAAGAATTCGGCGAGCGCGGGTTCGCGTTTGAGCAGCGCGAAATACTCGTCGCTTCCGAACGTGAGCGTCGTCTCCGGCAGACGCGCGTCCGCCTTGAACTCGGCGTCAAACATTACGTCGTCGCGTTGATAGAAGGTCTTGTTTTTAACTTTGCGGCCCGCGACGCGAACCGCTTCGTCTTCAGCACTGACCGTCACGGACTCCTGCATCCTGCGGTTGTCCTTACTGGCCTTGACCGCGTACTCGCCGCTTGTGGCGGTGACGGCGTTCGGTGCCGCCGCAGGTGCGGATGTGGCATCAATTGCGCCGCCGATACCACCACCGCCGCTCTCTCGCCGCTCTCTCGGTCGTGGCGCCGCGCTCGGTAAGTCGCGACCGTTCAACGGGAGGTTTTGCAACCTCTGCCGCCTCTGCTGATCTGCCGATGCTCGACCGCCGCCGCCCGTGATGACTCGCGATTCCTCTGAGTCGAGTGCGAGGTAAGATGTATAGGGCGTGACGATGCCGTAGCGCGTGCCGAGGTCAACCACTTCGTCACGCAACTCCCGTTGCTCGCCGCTATCGCGAATCTGTTCCATCAACCACCCGACGCGGCGCGTCGCCCACAGTCGCGGCAGAAAATCGTTGTCGTTCTCTTCGAGCGGGAAGCGCATGTTCGGATAAGTGAATGTCCGCGCCTCGCGCCCTGTCCGCCCGCGCAAGCTCATGACGACGCTTCTTAAATCGCGTTCGTTCCGGTAGCGGCCAATGAGCGCGATCTGCGTTCCGCGAAATAGGTCAGGCATCGCGCGCGGGTACATCAGGTCGGTTTCGACGCCGCCCATCTCCAGTTTCAAATCGGTTAATACCGGGTAATTTACTTTCGTGAAGAAGCTGGAGACTTTAATCTCGATATCCTCTTTCGGTTCGACGTAATCGGCGGTGCCGCCGTTCTCCGTCGCGAGTTTGTCGAGTAGCGCCGTGTTGACATCGTAGCCGACGCCGAAGTTGAAAAGGCGCGTGCCCTCCGTTCGTGCCGCGCGCGCGTTCTCGATGATGCGCCGGATGTCTTTCTCGCCGACGGTCGGCAGCCCGTCCGTCATGAAGACGAGGATGCGCGGGCGGTCATTGGTTGCGTCGAACTGCTTTAGCGCCGCCAACAGTGCGTCGTTGATGTTGGTGCCGCCGACGGGCCGCAACGATTCTACGAACGACACGCCGCGTGCGCGGCCCGCGTCGTCGGCGGCGATCAGGCCGCCGGCCATCAAGCGCTCTTCGCCCGCGAACGAGATGACGTTGAAGCGGTCGTTCGGCCTGAGCGTTCTGACGCCGAATAACAGCGCCGCCCGCGCCTTCTCCATCTTGCCGTCGGCGGCCATCGACCCCGACGTGTCGAGCACGAAAACGATGTCCTTCGCCGCGTACTCGGCCTCGGTCAGATTCTCCTTCGGCGACAGCATCAACAAAAAGTAGCCTTGCTTGCCCGGCTCGCGGTGCGTCAACAGCGAAAGGCCGAAATCATCTTTCGAGAGCGTGTAAAAGAGTTGAAAGTCCTGAGCCTCGCGCCCGCCGCCCGGTGTCTCGAACGACACACGCGCGCGCCGCTCGCCACCGTCACGCGCGACTTCGATCTGATGGCTCGGCGAGTAGATGTTGCGCAACGGTTCGCGGCCTTCGACTTCGACCCGTCCGGAAACCTGGCCGATTGACGCGAGGTTGTGCCCGGTGCCGAGCGGGTAACGATATGCGACCGTCGCCGTCTCGGCTTTGAGCACCTGCGTATACGTTAACTCAAGCTTCTTGTCCGAGCGCGGTGGGATCGGAAAGATGCTCGCTTGAAAGAGGTCTTTGCCGGCGTATTCGAGTAGACCGGGGTCGCGCTGGCGACGCACGATCTCGTCGTAGATGCGCCGCGCTTCTTCGCGCGAACGAACCTCTCCGACGAGCCGGCGGTCGCCTTCCCAGATAGCGAATTCGGTAATCGAAGCGGTTTCCGGAAGCGGGAAAAAGTACGTCCCTTCGAGCGTCGCGTCCGTGTCGTTACGAAACACTTGCTCGACGTGCGTCGTCGCCACTTGGCCGGCGATCTTAGTGTCTATTCTGATTGATTTAATCGGCAGCGCGCGGGGCAGCGTAATCTGTGGTGATATCGGGCGGGGCGGGCAGCGTCGGCACGGCCCCGGCACAATCACCCCTTGAGCGCGAACGCCGTCGCCGGCTGATCCGGTGACGGCGATGAATAGGGCAACGAACAGGGCAGCGACGACGAAACTCATAACATGTCTGGTGCGCATGACTCTCTCTCCTTCAAAATTAACGACAAGATGTTTGACGGCACGCGCGTGACGGACGACGGCTCGCGTGTTCGATGTGTAGAACGTTTGCAAGGCGACGGACTTGCGCCGCAGCCTTGCGCGAATGGCCGGTTGTCAATTGTTTGTTGTTGGCCGCGGGAGCAGAGAGAGTGTGTGAGGGTCGTGCGACAGCATCAGTGCTCTTGAGTAATCTCAGTCAATTGCGCGCAGGCGCCGGTTGAAGATGGCGATCAAAGTCACGAATAATGTGATGACGAGTCCGCCGGCGGCGAGCGTCCGCGGCGCGCCGAAACGTTCGGTGGCGCCGCCGGCGATGATGCTGCCAAACGGCATCACGCCGATGAACGTCAGCATCCAGATGCTCATCACGCGACCCCGCATTTCGTCTGTCACCAGGTATTGAAGAAGCGTGTTGCAGACCGCAAAGAAACTGACCATCGCGAATCCGATGCCGAACAGCATCGCCAGCGAAAGCGCAGGCCGTGTCGCCAGCGCGAACCCGATCAGGCAGATCGACGCGACGAATGAGCTGCCGAGCAGGAACCAGCCCTTGCGCCGGAAGTCGCCCAGCCACGCCAACAGCATCGCCCCGCAGAACGCGCCTGCGCCCGCTGTCCCCATCAGCACCGCTAAGCCGGTCGCGCCCCAGCCGAACACGTCACGCGCGAACACCGGGATCATCGACAGGTACGGCGCGCCGAACAGGCTCGTCACCGCCGAACAGAGCAGCAGCAGGCGAACGCGCGGGCGCCCCGACACGTAACGGAATCCGGCCACTAAATCGCTCCACAAGGCACGCACATCACGCAGCGAATGCGACGGCGCGGTGCCTTCTTCAAACGAGCCGGCAGGCATCTGCTCTCTCCGCGCGTCGTCGCCCTGAAATGTCCCCACGTCGCGTGGTGCCAGTCGCATCCGTGAAAGCATCGCGACGCCCGCCACGCACGACAGTCCGTTGACGAAAAAGCAGCCCGCCATCCCAAAGACGCTAATGCCGATTCCGGCGAGGAACGGGCCGATGACGCGCGATAATTGAAACTGCGACGAGTTGAGCGCGATGGCGTTCGCCAAGTCGTCGCGCCCGACCAGGTCGAACGTCATCGCCTGATATGACGGGCCGGACAGTGCCATGCAGCATCCGGTTGCGAACGTCAGCGCGAGAATCATCCAAACCTGAACGACATCCGTGATGATCAACGCCGCGAGGATGAATGCCGACAGCCCCGCGCCGAGCCGTGTAATGATCAGCAGGCGCTTGCGGTCGATTAAGTCGGCGAACACACCGCCGACCAGCGTTAATAACAGCCCCGGTGCGGTCGCCATAAAACCGTCCACGCCGAGCCAGAACGCCGAGTCGGTCATCTGCAACACGAGCCACCCTTGCGCGACCGTCTGCATCCACGTCCCCGCGTTCGAGATGAAGGCGCCCACCCAGAACAGCCGAAAGTTCGGGTGCGCCAACGAGCGAAACATATCGCTTGCGCGACTCGTACGCCGCGCTGTCGGTTCTACTTGTGAAGCCATCTGCTTTTGATCGTAAAGGAATTTTTCGGAATTAGGAATCAGTGAGGATGCGCCGATAAGTAGTGAGGCAAGACTGTTTGTCGCTTGTCATCATCAGTATCGCTATTTCCGGCGGGACGCGAAAGCGCACCGGGATGATGCTCGTCCCGACGCCGCCGCTGACGAACAGATGACGCCCATCTTCAACGACGTGACCCATCGCGTAGCGTTGCCCAAAATCCGAAGGCACCACGGGCCGTCCGATTAACGGCAGATTGACTTGCCCGCCGTGCGTGTGCCCGGCGAGGGTGAGCGTCACTCGCGCGGGGACGTTCGGAAAGATGTCCGGATTGTGCGTGATGATAATAACCGGGTCGTCGCCGTCGACTTTCGACAGGCTCCTACCGATGTCGGGCCGGCGCGTCCACAAATCGGCGATCCCGATTAACCAGAACGCGCGACCGTCGCGCTCGACGCGCTGCACTTCGTTCTCTAAGACGACGACACCCGCCCCACGCAAGGCCCTCGTCACACGCTCGCCGTCGTTCCACCAATCATGATTACCCAACACGGCGAACACTCCAAGCGGCGCATGCAGATTCCTGAGCGCCTCTGCGATTGGCTCCGGCTCAACGAACTTTCCGCCAACCACATCGTCGATCACGAAATCGCCGAGCATCACAACCACATCCGGACGCTCGTTGTTCGTCCGCTCGACGACTCGCCGCAATTTGTCGATTCCCATGTGCGGCGCGCCAACGTGGAGATCGGTAAGCACGGCAACTTTGAGGTCGCGATGCTCCGCGTGCCACTGCGGGACGCGGAGCGACACGTGTCGGACGGTGATTGAAGCAGGCTCGATCCAAAATGCCCACAGTCCGAGCACGGTGAAAATGACGACGATGATGATGATGAAAGCTACTTTGAATTTCCCGGCGAGACTTGATGAAGTGGTCATTGGTTGGAGCGTCTGAACTTACGACTTGCGCCGCCACGCCGAGAGTGGGACACCGGTGCCGCCGCGCCGTTCGGCGACGATCTCCGCGAGGATGGCGAGCGCCACTTCTTCCGGCGCGACTGCGGCGATGTCAAGTCCGACGGGCGCGCGCACTTCCCTGAGCAACGCTTCGTCGACACCCGTTTCGCGTACGCGGTCGAGCACGATGTTGGTGCGCCGCCGGCTTCCGATCATCCCGACGTAAGCGGGGCGTGCGGCGACGACGCCGCGCAGGCACTCTTCGTCTTCCTTGTGCCCGCGCGTGACCACCGCGACCGACACGCCGCGACCGCCGCCGACCGCATCGCTAACTGCATCCGCCCATCGTGTTGCCGCAACCAGTTTGATTTCAGGTTCGGGAAAGCGCGCACGGCTGACGAAATCCGCGCGGTCGTCGATCAGCGTCACGCGGTAGCCGATGGTGTGCGCCAACCGCGCCAGTGCCGCGCCGACATGCCCCGCGCCGCAGATCACGACGTGTGGCTCCGGCTCGACGCGCTCGAACATCACACGCGCACCGCGCCACACCGCAAGCCCACCGGCGAACTCTTCGACGCTGTAGGTTGATGCCTGGGCGCGCGAAGCAAGGAAGTTCGTAGCGTGCGCCGCCAACTTTTCATCAAGTTCCGTGTCGCCGGTGCTCCCGACGTGGTGCCCCGATTCCTCGATCAGCACTTTTGCGCCGACGTTTCGCGGGCCACAGATGAGCGTCGCTAAAGCAGCGACCATGCCTTCACTGAGTACGCGCCGCGCCGCTTCCACAATGACTTGGGCCGATGTCTGTTCGCTGACTTCGATCATTGCTCAGCGCCGGTCCTTGACGACAGTGCGCTCGATACCGGACTGGGCCGGGCGGAAAACTCCGAGCGCACATCGCACCAACCACAGCGGGCCGATCAGCAGGTAAATGGGGTTGCGGAAAAAGGCTGGCTGGTTGCCTTCAATCGCATGCCCGACGAACTGCAACACCCACCCGACGACAAAGAACACCAGCGCCCATCGCCAGTTAAAGAAGAACAGCGGCAGAGACACCACGATCATCGGGATGCCGATGTTGTGCGTCAAACGGTTCAATGGATGTTGGTGCTTCGCCTTGTAATTCTCCATGAAAGATTCCGGCATAACTTACCTCCGTGACGGGTGACAAGTGACAGGTGACAAAAGTCGGAGATTAAAGACTGAGAACAAAATACGATAGTGGCCCGAAGGCCGGGAGATGAGCCGCGGATGAATGCGGAGACACGCCGATTCCATCAATTGGTTTTCTGATCCGCGTTCCTCTGCGTCAATCGGCGGCCTGTTGTTGTCTCCATCGACTGAGCCATTACGCATTCATCTCCCAGCCGGCCCCTGGCCCCCGTCACCCGTTCCCGTTTCTACTTCCCACACGTCGACAAAGATTTCCATCCAGCCGCCGCACACCATTCCTTCCTCACTCGCTTCGTCGGCGGTGAGGCTGAACTTGTGGAGCGCGGACGCGCCCGTCTGCATCGCCTCGCGCGCCTCGGCCCAGACCTCAGCTTCGACGCAGCCGCCGCCGACCGTCCCAGCTACCTCACCGTTTTCAAAGAACAGCATCTTCGCGCCGCGCCGTTGCGGCGTCGACCCGCGCGTGTCGGCGACCGTCGCGACCACCACACGCTCGCCGCGCCCGTTCGCGTCACCGATCAAACGGTAAAGTTCCAATTGTGAAATCGTGCCCATCTATTTTGTCGAAACGTGTCGGTGTAACTAACCATGTGACGGTTAAGGGATGTTGTCGGGCTGTTCTCCCGACGGCTCTCGGTTCGGCGGGGGCGTGGTCGATGTTGCGGGCGGCGTCACATCTCCCGTCACGGTCAGATTAGCGTTGCGATCTGTTTGCGTGCGCTCGTCGGCGTCAATCAGTGCGCGGATACGTTCGACTTCGGTATCGGCGTTGGCGACGGCGGTTTCAAGACGCGCGCGGCTGGTCGCCAGCAGTTGGAGTTGCGCGCGTAGACGCTCCCGTTCGCGCTCGAAGGTGCGCCGGATTTGGTCGCGCAGGTCGGCGGGCCGCAACGACCCGGTGAGCGCGGCGCGGCGCTCAATGGCCTCCGGCTGAACGTCGTCTTCGACCTGCGCGGCGCGCTCCTGCAATGCAAACTCTTTGTCGGTCACGTCGCGTAGTTGCGTGCGCAGACTCTCCGCGCGCTGCTCGGCGCGCGTCAACCGCTCCAGATTAACAAGGGCGCGTTGCTGCTCGCGCATCTGAAGCAGACTCTCCGACAGGCTCGTCACCTGCGCCGATAAACTATCAACGGTGCGTCGTAGATTCGCCGGCTCCGGGGTGCGACGCCGCCCACGACTCGAAGTCGTTTGACTGGCCGACGAGTCCGTCCCGATGCCGGACTCGTCGACAGTGCTGACGACCGTCGGATCAGTCGATGTCGGCGTACCCGACGACGGAACGGCAGGAACCTGTACGGTCGATGTTGCTTGCTGTTGTTGCACTGGATTTGTGATGCGGCGCGACGGGCGCTTGCGACGCCTCGCCTGCGCCGATGTGTCAGGCAAGTTAAAAGACAGCGCGATGAACAGCGCAAACAGCATCAACACCATCCGGCGAATAAATAATTTCGGCATCAACAACACCTCCGAATAACTTCGAGTCTACGATAACAGGTCTTCGCAGCCTTCTCTTATCAGCGACACTCAATTTGTCACTGAAGAATCAACTCACGTCGACAACGTTCCGATCAGCAATCACGAAATCTTAAATCCCCGATCATCCCGGCTGTATCTTGAAACTGATGTCCATCGCGCGCGCCGAATGTGTCAGCGCGCCGATGCTGATTAAGTCGACGCCCGCTTCGGCGTAGCCGCGGACGGTTTCAAGCGTGATGCCGCCCGATGATTCGAGGAGCACGTTCGGCGCAAGTGAGCGCGCCAGTTCAACCATCCGCGCCGTCTCTTCCGGCGAAAGATTGTCGAGCAGCAGGATGTCAGCGCCGCTTTTAATCGCCTCGCGCAAATCCGCGTCGGACGAAACTTCGACCTCGATCTTGTGCAGATGGCCGACGCTCTGGCGCGCTCGCTCGACCGCGGAGGCGACGCCACCGGCGAGCGCGATGTGGTTGTCTTTAATCAGCACGCCGTCGTCGAGGCCGAAGCGATGATTACGCCCACCGCCGGTCAGCACCGCGTACTTCTCCAGCATGCGCAGGCCCGGCGTCGTCTTGCGCGTGTCGACGATGGCGGCCTTAGTGCCTTCGATGGCGCGCACATAACGGCGCGTCTCAGTCGCGATGCCGGAGAGGCGTTGCAGCAGATTGAGCGCGACACGCTCGCCGGCCAACAGCACATCGGCGAATCCGCTGGTGCGCGCAATCACCTTTCCGACTTCGACCTCGTCGCCGTCAGAGACGAATGCTTCGATCTGCTGCTGCGCGTCGAGCGTCGAAAAGACCGCTTCTGCCGCTTCGAGTCCGGCGATGACCATCGGCTCTTTCGCGAGGAAGCGTCCACGCGCGCGTGTATTCCTGACCACAGTCGACTGCGTCGTGATGTCGCCGCGTCCCAAATCTTCTGCAATGAATGCGCCGATCTGCGAGAACAGCGCGCCTTCGTCAAGCCAACTCATTCTGCGAGCGCCTCCAGCATCTGTTCGAGAGCGTTGATGCGTTGTTCGATGTCGGTCCGCCGTTGCCGTAACTCGTTCACTTTGTCGGCGGGCGCGCGGTCAGCAAACTGCGGGTTGGCAAGCTGCTGCTCCAGCTTTTCGGCCTCGCCCTGCAACTTGCCTCGCTCTTTCCGCAGGCGCTCGCGCTCCTGTGCGAAATCGATCAAACCCTGAAGCGGCACCGCGACTTCCAGTCCACCCCCAAGCGCCGCTCGTGCCGAAGCACGCCCCACCACATCCGCCGTCATCTCAGATTTGAACGAGACTTCAGCGGCGCGCGTCAGACGCTTGATCTGCGCGGTCACACCTTCATCGAACAGGCCGGTCAATCCGTTGTTCGTCGGGCCGACGAATAACTGAATCTGTTCGCCAGGCTTGAGTCCCAACTCCGAGCGGATGCTGCGCACGCGTGAGATGAGTTCGATCACCGTCTGCATCTCTGCTTCGGCGCGCTCGTCGATCAAACTGGCGTTGGCCTCCGGGTACGCAGTCAACATCACGGTCGGCTCGACCTTCGCGCCGCGATACGCCGCGTGGAGCGACTCGGCACCGATGCCCGGCAGACGCTGCCACAACTCTTCGGTGATGAACGGCATGAATGGATGAAGCAGCCTGAGGGCCTGTTCAAGCACGGTGATGACTCGACTGCGCGCCGCGTCGCGTTGCGGCGTTGCTTCCATTGCGGTCACGTCCGTCTTCGACAATTCGATGTACCAATCGCAGAAGTCGTCCCAGAAGAAGTGATACAGCGCGTACACCGCTTCGTGAAACTGATAGCCATCAAGCGCCGCCCCCACGTCGCGCGCCGTTCGGTTAAGTCGCGAAGTAATCCAGCGGTCATGCAACGCCCACTCTTGCGGGTCGCCCCCGAAACCGCGTCCGACGCTCGCGCCCTCACTATTTAACAGACAGAAGCGCGCCGCGTTCCAAATCTTGTTGGCGAAATTCCGGTATGACTCGACTTGGTTATCGTTCCAGCGAATGTCGGTTCCGGCACTCGCGCCCGCGAGCGTCAAGCGCGTGGCATCGACGCCGTACTTCTCGAACACGTCCATCGGATCGACGCCGTTGCCTTTCGTCTTCGACATCCGTTGCCCGTGTTTGTCGAGCACCGTCCCGGTGATGATGACATCCTGGAACGGCTCCGCGCCGGCGAACTTCAAGCCCGTCATCACCATGCGCGAAACCCAGAGAAAGATGATGTCGCGCCCGGTGACGAGCACCGAGGTGGGGTAAAAAGTTTTGAGGTCGGCGGTCTCTTCCGGCCAGCCGAGCGTCGAGAACGGCCACAGCGCGGACGAAAACCACGTGTCCAAAACATCCGGGTCCTGCGTCAGAGCGTCTGTGCCCGCCTTCGAACGCGCTTCTGCTTCGGAGCGTGCGACATAGACGTTGCCCGCTTCGTCGTACCACGCCGGGATTTGATGACCCCACCACAGTTGGCGCGAGATCGTCCAGTCGCGCAGATTCTCAAGCCAGTCGGTGTAGACCTTTTCGTAAGGCACTTCCGGATAGAACCGCGGCTTCTTCTCACGGTACATCACATCGAGCGCGCGGCGTGGCATCTCGCTCATTCGGCAGAACCATTGCGTCGAGATCAACGGTTCAATCACGGTCTTGCAACGCTCACACTTCGAGATTGAAAATTCGTAATCGACAACCTTCTCAAGCAGGCCGAGTGCTTCAAACTGCTGGACGACTTTTTCGCGCGCCGCGTAACGATCAAGGCCGCTGAACTCGGCACCCGCTTCTTCCGTCATCCGCGCGTGCTGATCGATGACGATGACGTGCGGCAGATTGTGACGCGCGCCCATCTCGTAATCGTTCGGGTCATGCGCGGGTGTGATCTTGACCGCGCCCGTCCCGAATTCCGGGTCAACGTACTCGTCTGCGATGACAGGAATCTCACGGTTGACGAGCGGCAACAGCAGTGTCGTGCCGATCAGTTCGCGATAACGTTCGTCGTTCGGGCTGACGGCCACCGCCGTGTCGCCGAGCATCGTCTCCGGTCGCGTCGTCGCCACCGTCACGCGGCGGTCGCTCCCTTTCACGGGGTACTGCAAGTAGTAAAGCTTCCCGGCCTGCGGCGTCTTCTCCACTTCCAAATCCGAGAGCACCGTCTGGTCATTCGGGCACCAGTTAACGAGTCGCGCGCCGCGATAGATCGAGCCTTCCTCATAGAGCCGGACGAACACCTCGCGCACCGCGCGCGACAAGCCTTCGTCCATCGTGAAGCGCTCGCGCGCCCAATCGACGCTCGCGCCCTCGCGTCGCATCTGTTTCGTGATCTGTCCGCCGGATTCAGCCTTCCATTGCCACACGCGCTCGATGAACTTTTCGCGGCCCAAGTCGTGCCGCGTCAATCTCTCTTTCTTTAACTCGCGGCTGACGACTAACTGCGTCGAGATGCTGGCGTGATCCGTGCCCGGCAGCCACAGCGTCCGTTGGCCGCACATCCGACGATGGCGCGTCAACACATCCATCAGAGTGTGTTGGAGGGCGTGCCCCATGTGCAGCGAACCGGTGATGTTCGGGGGCGGGATCGAGATGGTGAAGACGGGCGCGGTCGGGTCTTGGTTGACTTCGGGAGCGAAGCAGCCCTGCGCCTCCCAGCGCGCGTAATGACGTTCTTCGGCCTGTCGCGGATCGTAAGTTTTTGGAATCTCCATAGCGGCTGATTATAGTAGCAGACGCCCCACTGCTCACAAACCGCGAAGACTTACGGCGTGTTGTTAAGATTGTTGAGGCAAACGCGAACGGATCAAGTGTGGCGGCCCGCTCGTCTTCTGCGCCGCCGCGCACCTGATCCGTTCGTCAACTGCCGTGTTGAGTTATGACCTCTATGGCGACTACTGCATGCCACCACCGTCTTCGTTGAGGCGACGTTTGATAAGACGCTCGGCGAGTTCGGGAACAACATCCCAAGCGACCTCGCGCACGACCCGGTCTGACATCAACTCGACGACGCGGCGGGCAATCGCGTCGATCACCTCCGGCGACAACTGTTCGAGTCGAATCTGCTGCGCGCCTGTGCTCGCTGTCGTTCCGAGGAAGGGGGCCGGCTCCGTGCCATTCGCCGCAGCACTCGGTTGCGTCGAACCCATCAACGGCTCCGCGTCAGCGACCGGTAGCGGCGGCATAAATAATTCGTCACTGAATAAGTCGTCACTGTCGGCGGGCGGCGCGGGAGTTTCATACCGTTGCGGCTCGATTCCCGTGGACGAACCCGGTAGCGCTTCGGCGGCAGGGTGAAGAGTTTCCGGCAAATCCTCTTCGCCCATCGCAAAGAAATCAACATCAATCGGAGCCTGCACCTGCTGCTGTTCGATTGTTGCCGACGCGGACGCGGCAGGGGCAGTGGTGATGGTGACGACGGGCGCGGCCATGTCCGCTGGCTCGTCTCCGGTGAGATCAAGAATGAAGTCATCGGCTTCGGTCGTTGAAGGCGCGGCGTCGATGCCACCCAGATCAAGCAGCGAATCATCGGCGGCGGCGACGCTTGCCATCCGCGAGGCGTAGGCGGAACGCGAAACCGTCGACGATTCTCCGCCCGCAGTCGCGCCGCGCGCGGCCTCGATTTCCCACGGCGGGAGAGGCGCGTTGGCTGACTCCCAATCTTTTAGTCCGGCGCTGCTTGACGGTACCGGCGGCTCGGCGAACGCATCCGCGCCCTCGTCGTTCATGCTCGCGTGGAGAGACTGTTCGTCGGTGACTTCATTCGTCGTTGGCATTTGATATGAGGTGAGTGTTTGGTCGGGATCAATGTCGCCGAACTCTTCGTTGTCGAACTTTTTGCTGTCTAACTCTTCGGCGGGAGTGGCTTTAATCATTTGGTCATCGAGGTCGAGGCTGGCAAAGGAAGCGGAAGGGTTGTCGACAAACGGTGGCTGGTGGTCACTCACCGCCGCCGGCGCAGTAGTGAGATTGCTCGACAGGGCTTCCGGCGCGGCGGCGGCGGACGGCTCGCTCTCCGTAGTCGCGCGACGTTCCGGCAGAAACTCCGTCTGAACAGGTGCGAGCGTGGTTTTGATTTCCGCTTCGTGCTCGGATGGGCCGCCGCTGATTAACTCGCTGACTTTATTCACCAGATTGCGTATCGATTGAAAAGGTTTTGTCAAAACATCATCCGCGCCAACTCTGCGCGCCTCCGCATCATTAAAGGGTTCAAAAGTGCCGACCAGCAAAACGACAGGGATGTGCCTGAAGCGTTCGTCCGCCTTGATGTGCGCGCACACTTCGTAGCCGTTCAGTTTCGGCATCAAGATGTCCGCCAGCACAATGTCAGGGGTGCTGATTTCCAATTGGTGAAGCGCCTGCTCCCCGTCGCCGACGGTAACGACCTCAAGACCTTCGTCGGCGAATGTCAGGCTGATGACCTTCTGGATCGTGATTGAGTCATCCGCAAGTAGCAGTTTCCGGCGTCCCGTCGTCAAAGCGTTCTCCTCTGGAGGGCGTGCGCCATCCGTTAAGGATTACCGTATCGGGTGGATGGGAATAACGCGGGGCGTAAAACTCTTTCGAGTGGGAGAAGCTCGTCAGGCTACGTCTGAAACCTAACACCCGTTCTTATAGCACGTCAAGATGATTTTCGCCCTGCGGTTGTCGCGGCGGGACCCAAATTAACGATGCGGCACGGGAACGTTGAACAAGTGCCCGTCTATGTATTCCGATTGTCGAGCGCGACATCGTCCGCCGTGTCGGTGCGTCCATCGGCACCGTCACTGCGCAGCACGTAGCGGTCGCGCGTGCCGTCGTACCGGTAAGGCCGATGCCACGGGTCGAGCCGCACCACGCGCGGCAGGTAATGCGGACTGAGGTGATCGATGAGCGTGGCGTGATCGTCGGCGACGACGTATGAGCCTCGCTCGCGCCGGTAGGTTTCGAGCGCGGCCCGGACGCTTTGCAACTCTTCGCGGGCGCGGGCGAGCTTGGCGGCGTCCGCGGCAGCTACCAGCGCGGCAACGCTCAGCCAACGGTCGCCGTCACTACCACCGCCGAACCTAACCCCCGCAACGCGCCATCTTCCGTCGCTAGCCCGCTCCAAACGAAAGCCGGCTTCGATCTCAATCGAGACCACTGCGGATGAGAGTAGCGGAGAAAACTTTTCCGCGCGTAGCGAACCGCGGCGCAACTCTTCCAGCTTTTTATCCGTGAGTTGCTGCACCGCGAGGTCGTTGACGAGCGCGTCGAGCGTGGCCCGGGCCGGAGCGATGGCGACGCCGATGGCGGATGTATAAAAGTCGATCTCTTCCCAGCGTTGGTCGGCGGCCCTGAACGCCTCGACACGCCACCTCACGTCGCCGCCCTCACCTTGCTTCCGCGCGCGAAACGCCGTGGTAATTCGCGCGGCTACTTCCACCATCGTGCCCGCTGTCGTGCCAAGTGGCATCACCGTCTCGACACGCACCGCGCCGTTACTCAACTCAAAGTCGGCGATGCGCGTGATTGCACGGCGTGCGTCCTTCATGCTCGGCGCTTTGATCTTCTGGCCGCGGACGGCGATTGATGGCCGCGCACCGCCGCACAGCAGCAGCAGCAACCCGGCGGCGCTCAACATGATGGTCATGAGCCGCGCTTTTCTATTCATGTGTGTACAGAGTGTAGAGATTCCCGCCCTCCCGATCAGCGTTCGAGCGGGGGAATGACGTTCAGAGATGCCATCACGCGGTCAGCGGCGTCGCTTCCGAGTTGATCGAGCATGTACTCAATCGCGCCGCGGCCTCGCGACGTTGGTAACGGCAGGCGCATCCCACCGATTCGCGTCGATGAGGAGTATGGACGTTGATCCATGCGCCCCTGACCTTTGAGCGTCCCGGTGCGCGGAGCATAAATGTAGTAGCGGAGAATCAGCGTCGACGGGTCGGTGCGCCCGACGGTTTGGCGCCCGGTCATCGAATCTTCTTCGAACTCTACTCCGACGACGAATGTTTCGGACTCGTTCTTCGCCCGGTCGCGCGCCGCCTTGCGGTTGGTCTTGCCGCCCGGTTTGACGGACAGCGTTGCCGACTCGCTGAGGCGTTTGAGGAAGCTCGCCATCACGAGGTCGGTGTAGTAGTAAGAAACGTTGAGAAAGGGACTGTCCAACTCAAGCGCCGCCACAGAGATTTGCGACGGGTCGGTCTTCTTCGTGGCGCCGCGCGAGATGGATTCCGACTCGCCCTGCGCTTCGGGGGTCGTGCCGTTCGACGTTGGCGCTGGCGTTGGTGGCGGTTGAGGGAGATTTGATTTCGGCGCGCGGCGGCCCGACTGGGCGACGGCGTGAAGGGAGTTGGACGGTGCCGCTGTCAGGACGATCAGGAACAGACCGGCACACAGCATCCTGATTGAGCGGAGTGATAGTCGCGATGCTTGAAACATTATGACACCTCTCATCCGGCGTTAGTTCTGCCTTAGAAAGTTGCGCGTCTAAACCTCAACCGGCCGGTCGCTCTCTTCAACCCGCGCCAGACGCGCCGCCAGCATGATCGCGGCGACCATGCTCGAATGTTCGGCGACGCCTTTGCCAGCGATGTCGAACGCTGTGCCATGATCGACCGACGTGCGAATGAATGGCAAGCCGAGCGTGACGTTGACGGCCTCGCCAAACGAGAGACACTTGACCGGGATCATCGCCTGGTCATGGTAGCACGCAATGACCGCATCGAACTCGCCGCGCGACGCGCGTAGAAAAACGGTATCTGCCGAGTATGGGCCGCTGACATCGATGTGCCCGCCGCTACGACACTCTTCGATGGCCGGAAGAATCTCCGCCGACTCTTCCACGCCGAACAGTCCGCCCTCCGCGCCGTGCGGATTGAGCGCCGCGACCGCGAGGCGCGGTTTCGTAATTCCCCAGCGGTTCAACTCGCGGTCGGCGAGCCGCACGGCTTTAACGATTCGCTCGCGCGTGACCATGCGAATCGCTTCCGCCAGTGGGACGTGCGTCGAGATGAGCACAATGCGTAGGTTCGCCGCGACGAAGGCCATCGCCGACTCTTCCGCGCCGGTCAGGTGCGCGAGAAACTCTGTGTGGCCGGGGAAACTATAACCTCCCAGAAACAGCGCGCGCTTGTTAATCGGCGCGGTCGATATCGCGTCGACGTCGCCGGACGCGCATAACTCAACCGCCGCTTCGATGTACTCGCCGGCGGCACGCCCCGCCGCGCCCGATTCGACGCCCGGCGCGACGTACCCGCCGACATTATCAAGGTGATAGATGACCGGCCCGTCGAAGTCTTTTAACAGCGGTTCGCCGCGCCGCACGATGTCGTATCCGCATTGCAGATCGAGCGTGCGCGCGGTGTGCGCGAGCAGTTGCGCGTCGCCGATGATGACGGGCACGCAAGCCTCCAGTACCTGCCGCTCGGCGACGGCTTTGAGGACGACCTCCGGCCCGATTCCCGCCGGGTCGCCCATCGTGATGCCGACGCGCGTCCGCCGCCCGCTCGGCTGGCGGGCAGCTGATTGATAAGCGAATGGCTTGGCAGAAGCGTCAGTCATTGTTTAGTGCCGGAACGGGCGGAACGACTTGGAGGGAAGTTAAACAGGAAGGCAAAGGTAAAAAGGCAGAAGGCAAAAGTAACAACCAGTAACAATGGGGCTTTTGTTTAGTCTTGATACCGAAAAACTTCTGCTTAGGTACTTACCAATGTGCGCTTTCGATCTTGCCAGGAAGTGGATGTCAGATTTTAGATGCTGAATGTTAGTCAAGACACGCCGGTGGTGTTGCCAACATCCGACATCCAGCATCTGACATCTGTTTCTTCGGTGGCTTTCACTTTTGCCTTTTTACTTTTGCCTTATAACTCAGTCGCTGTCGCCGCCGCCGTCGCGGTCTTCGGCCTTGTACATATATTTGATGTTGTGCTTCAACAACAGAATGTTCGGCAGTGTCTTGCGGTTGACTTTAAGAGCTGCGCGGTCGTACCACTCGATTGTGCCTTCGATTTCCTCGCCGTCCCGCAGCACGATCACCATCACTGTGTGTGCATCCATCTGTTTTTTGTAATAGAAAATTTCTGCGTTGGTCTCTGACGGCGGAATGCGCTTGCGACCCTGCGCCGCCGCACTCTCTCTCTCTGCACTCCGGCTGCCGCCACCGCCACCGCCACTGCTGCTACCGCCGCCGCCACTACCGCCGCCGCCGCGATATGAGGAGTGCGAACCGCCGCGCGACTGCATGTCGCCGCGCTCTTTCGGCTGTGGCGAATCGTTGCGGCCTTTGACCTCCGCGAGGGTTGTTCTGATGAGTTTGCGATTCACTTGAGTTTCCTTAGCCTCCAAAATGTTGATAGCAAAAACGGAAGCGCGATTCGACGTTCCTGACACGTCTTGGGAGAGGTGGCGGAGACAGCCGCTAACACATCTCTTCGGCGCTACCGCCGGCACGGGCTGTGATCCTCAGAATGTTAAAGACGAGAAACGGTTTGGAACCTTGCTGGGTTTAATCCTGTCAGGAATGCGCGACATGCTACACGACGAAACTGCAAAGTTCAAGGATGAGGATTAAAAGTGCGAGGCCCAAAGCTTCTGACCAAGCTTTGGGCCTCGCACGCTGAACTTTCGAGCAAGTTGTTAGTCGGCCTTTTTACGGATGAACGTCGGCACATCCAAGTCCTCGCCGCGCGATGACGGCGCCCCAACGGACGAGCGCGGTGTGTGATCATCGCCTGGCCGCGGGGTGTAACGTGACGGTGGGACAACGGCTCCGGAGTGCGACGCGCCACCCGTCCCGGCATCGCTGATGTCCTTGTCAAATCCGGTTGCGATGACGGTGATTTTCATTTCATCGTGCAACGACTCGTCAATCACCGCGCCGAAAATGATGTTCGCGTCTTCGTCCGCCGCTTCGCGGATGACGGATGACGCCTCGTTGACTTCGTACAGCGTCAGATCGAGGCCGCCGGTGATGTTAATCAGCACGCCCTTCGCACCCTCAATCGTCGCTTCTTCAAGCAGCGGCGACGAGATTGCTTGCTGCGTCGCTTCAAGCGCGCGATGTTCGCCGCTCGCTCGACCTGCGCCCATCAGCGCCAGCCCCATCCCCGCCATGATTGCCTTCACGTCGGCAAAGTCGAGATTGATTAAACCGGGTACGGTAATCAGGTCGCTGATGCCCTGCACCGCCTGGCGCAGCACATCGTCGGCGAGCCTGAAAGCGTCCTGCAACGACACATTGCGGTCGACCGTGTGCAGCAACCGCTCGTTCGGAATCGTAATCACCGTATCGACGCACTCGCGCAACTCCCTCAGCCCCTGTTCGGACTGAGCCATGCGCCGCCGCCCCTCGAAGTGAAACGGCTTAGTGACGACTGCGACCGTGAGCGCGTTCAGTTCACTCGCGAGGCTGGCGATGATTGGCGCCGCGCCGGTTCCTGTGCCGCCGCCGAGTCCCGTCGTCACAAAGACCATGTCCGCGCCTTCGAGCGCTTCGATAATTTTTTCGGTGTCTTCGAGCGCGGCGTTACGACCCATTTCGGGGTTCGCGCCCGCGCCCAGACCCTTCGTTAATTTGCTGCCGAGTTGAATCTTAATTGGCGCGCGCGAACGCTTCAGCGCCTGCAAGTCGGTGTTCGCGACGAGGAACTCGATGCCCTCAATGCCAGACTCGATCATCCGGTTGACGGCGTTGCTGCCGCCGCCGCCGACGCCGATAACCTTAATCCGCGCGCCGGTGATCGGCGGATCGTCGTCAATGAAAATATTAATGCCGCTGCCCGGTTGACGGCCTTCCGGTGTCATCATGAATAATTCCTCTCTCGCACGAAGTGAGTTGTGCTTCGATTGCGCGTCTTGCGGTTATCTTGGGTACTGTGCGCCAACCATCCCAATATATAGCGGACTACATCTTGTGCCGACTGGCGCGGCAGCATACAACAACTTGTCAGAAAATACTATTGAAACGGTTGCGAAATTTAGAAACCAGGGCGGTTAATCCACCGGTCTCGCGTCGCCTCCCCGACGCCGCGCGGAAGTCGGCGGTTTGTGCGCGGTGGGCGACCAGACACAGCCCCGCCGCCGCCGCATATGCGGGACTCTGAATGTCCTCGACGAGGCCACCGAAGCGGTCCCGTTCCGGGTAGCCGATGCGCACCGGCGCGTCGAAAACCTGCTCCGCGACTTCGACCATCCCGTCGAGCAACGCCCCGCCGCCGGTCAGTACGATGCCGCTCGACAACTGCCGCTCCCACCCTGACTCGCGAATCTCGTCGGCCACGTGCATCAGCACTTCCTCGGCGCGCGGTTGAAGAATGTCGCACAGAATCTGGCGCGACAATTGGCGCGGCGGACGTCCCCCGACCGAAGGCACTTCGACCAACTCGCCGCGCTCGGACTCCCTCAGCGACACGCTCGACGCACACCCCGCGGCGCGCTTGATCTTTTCCGCTTCAGGAATCGGAGTGCGTAGCCCGAAGGCGATGTCGTTCGTGAAGTGTGTGCCGCCGAGCGCGAAGACCGCTGTGTGCTGCACCGCGCCGCGCTGAAAGATCACCAGCCCCGTCGTCTCCGACCCGATGTCTACGAGCGCCGACCCGAACTCTTTGTCCTCTTCCATCAGACAGGCTTCGGCGGCAGCTAACTGTTCAAGCACCATGTCGGCAACGAACAGGTGCGCGCGGTTGACGGTGTTGATGGCGTTCTGCCGCGCGGTGACGGGGCTAGTGACGATGTGGACTTTGACGGCGAGGCGCGCGCCGATCATGCCGACCGGGTCGCTGATGCCGTCCTGATCGTCGACGATAAATTCCTGCGGTAGCCGGTCGACAATCTCGCGCCCGGCCGGCAGTTGAATCGCGCACGCCGAGTCAATCGCGCGGCGCACATCGTCCGACGTGATCTCGTGCTCGCGTCCGGAGACGGCGACAATCGCCTGGCCGTTGAAGCCCATGATGTGCGCGCCCGCGAGATTGATCGTCACCTCCTCGGCCTCGACGCCGCTCATTCGCTCGGCATCCTCAACGGCGCGCTTGATCGTTTCGACCGCGAGGTCGGGTTTAACGATGACGCCTTTACGCAGACCACGCGCCTCCGACTCGCCGATGCCGACAATGTCGATTCGCCCGCCGCCGTCGCCGCACGGCTCGCCGATGACACACGTCACCCGACTTGTCCCGATGTCTAAGCCGACGGTGTGTGTGGCGCGTTTAGCCATCTCTGCCTTTCATCTCCTCAGAAAACTTTTTCACCCGACACGGCGTGGTCGCACAGCACCGCTCGCGGTCTTGACGGCAGGTGCGCGGGCTGCACGGTTGCTGCGCGTCTTCGGCGGCACTTTGTCGCGCTGACGTGCGGCGGCACTCTCGGCCTTTCTTTTTACGCCACTGTGACCGCTACCACCGTTGCCACCATTACCGACGCCGCGCGTCTGTCGGGCCGTGCCTTCGTGCGCGGCGGCTTGCGCCTTGACGTCGGTGCCGATGATGGCGCGTGTTCCCGGCGTCAAATCGACGTAAGTGATGAACGGCCCGCGCGGTGTCGAACGTTGCTCGTCGAGAACTTTCAGCGCTTGCTGAAGGCGTTCGCTCAGCATCTCTCCGCCGAGCCGGACTTCGACCTGCGAATCGTCGCCGGCCAACTGCGCGCGCACGTCTCGCAAATCATCGAGATTGACTTCACTAACGCGATGCACCAGACCCTGTGTGTTCCAGTCGCGCGTCAGTTCCAAATACTTGACGACCCGCTCTCGGTTCCCGGCGCGCGACGCGGGGCTGCCAGATTCGTCCCAGCCGCGCATAAAGAAGGCGGGCGTGTGGTCCGTCGACGATACCGTGCCGAGGTTGATGCCGTCGTCATCCACCCAGACGAGCCTGCCGGCGGAGTTGCGCACCACGGCGCGCGGCTCGCGTTCGGTGACACGCACGCGCAACCCTGACGGCAGGACGCGCGACACCGCCACCGTCCGCACCCACGGTTGCTTTTTCAATTCGTCGCTGATCGCCGAAAGGTCCGCCCGCCACACGCCGGTCGAAGCGACGGCGCGGCGCACAATCGCCCGCAGGTCATCTTTCGCAACGCGGCGTGTGCCATCGATGTCAACGACCTGCGCCTGAAAGAGCGATGCCGCCGCCGCCGCGCGGTAGCCGGCGAAAATCAACACGCCGATGCCAATCGCGAGCAGACACTTCAATGCGAGCGGCACGTAGACGACCAACTCACGCCATAACGAGCGGCGTCCGTCACTGCCGCGGCCCGCCGCGCCGTGCGTTGATGCCGAGTGGCGCCTGCGTCTGGTGGTCGGGCGCTGCAACGTGTTGGCGTTACCGCTGCCGACGCGCACCCTGCCGACGGGGGGGTTGCCGCGACCCGAGCGCGGCGCGATGACTTGCTC
>JALZJL010000328.1 GCA_030859785.1 Acidobacteriota bacterium | reverse complement strand
TGCGGATACTCCGACGATAAGGGAGGCGTTTGCCGATGTACGGGAGCAGATTGAGGCACTTGGCATCTCGGAAGAGGAACTCGATACTAAGATTGAAGCTGCCGTGGACGAAGTAAGGATCAAGCATCGTGGCTGAGCCGCTTGTTGTCTTTGATTGTGTGACCTTTGTTCAAAGCATCATTAAAAAGTCTGGCCCAGCCGTCCGGTGCCTGGAAATGTTTGAGGAAGGCCGCTTTTCTCTGGCGATTAGCAAAAAAACTTTAGCTGAGATACAACAAGTTCTTTCTCTATCCAATTTGCGGAATGATTTCCCGCTTCTCACCGAGGAAAAAACTACCTGGCTCATTGAACTTCTTCTTTACAAGGGAAAGCTCTATCAGAATATAAAAAGGCGCTTCGAGTATCCACGCGATCCGGACGATGAGCCTTACCTCAATTTAGCGATTAAAGCAAAAGCCGATTTCATTGTTACGCGCGACAAAGACTTACTTGATTTAATGAAATGGGATACTGAAGAAGGACGCGAATTTCAGAAACGATTTCGGCATGTAAATATTCTTGACCCGGTTGCATTCTTAAGAGAGATGGCATTAGAGGAAGCCCCTTGATAAGCGGTAGAATGCTCACTGTATTGCTGTAAATTCGCTGCATAAAGAGCTGCTTTACCTCTTTATCAATATGATCTATCCTCTGCCTACTTCTTGTCCCACAACTCGCTGCTTCTTCCGTTCAAATCGTAGACGACATTACCGTCAAGAATCGTCATCTCGCACCCCAAACGTTGCCTACCTTGAAACCGCGCTCTGTCAACATCGACGAAGCCGAAGTCGCCTGTGTCGAGCCGTAAGATGGCGACATCAGCCGGCGCTCCGACGCTCAAGTGGCCGTATAACTCCCGGCGGATTTCGCGGGCCGGGTTCCAAGTGGATTTTAGAATCACATCATCGAGTTGCATTCCGAGGTTTAGGAACTTTGACATCACGTTGGTCATGTCCTTCATCCCGGCGTTCATGCTGCCGATGTGCAGATCGGTCGAGATCGAGTCTGGTGTAAACCCCTGCTTCATCGCCGGAACCGCATATCGGAAAACGAAACTCCCGCCGCCGTGCCCCACGTCGAAAATGACGCCTCGCTTTTGGCCTTCAAACAAATACGACCGCACACGACCCGCTTCATCGAGCATCGGCACGCGGTTCAAATACGTGTGAGTGTAGATGTCGCCGGGCCGCATCTTCTTGAGGATTAAATCCTGATGCGGTCGCTCCGGGCGAAACTCGCCGAAGTCAACCATCACGGGGACGCCCGCGAGTTGGCCGGCCTCAATCGCGCGATCTACCGCCTCCCATCCCGGTTTGGCAAAGTGAGCGGTCTTGATGCCGACGACCACACCCGGGTACTTCTTCGCAATCTCAGCCGCCCTCTGCGCATTCATATCGTTGATGTCCTGCTCGACGGCCCCACCACCCATCCCCTGACCGACGATGTTGACGAAAGCGAAAACTCTCGTCTTGGCTCGGTCAATGACACGTTGCTTGAAGTCTTCGAAATTGTGCCAACCCGAAGAGCCGGCATCGGCCATCGTGGTCACGCAGGAGCGAAAGCTGAACCCGTCGGGATACACGCTCAAGTCGCCGGTATACGCTTTCATGCCGGTGCCGGCGTAGACGTGAACGTGGATGTCAACGAGTCCCGGCGTGACATACAGCCCATTCACGTCAACCACCTTGATGGCTGTGGAAGCGTCAATAGACCTCTCGACCGCTGCAATCTTCCCGCCGGAGATGGCGATGTCGCGACGCTCGCTGATCCTATTTTTGGGATCAATGACATGCCCATTTTTCAGCAGCAGATCGTACTTCTGCTGACCAAACAAAGTGGAAGAATTAAGAACAAGAAAGAGGAGCAAGAATGTTAGTCGCATCATGAGCGCCGCTCCGATCAGGTGGTTTTGTGGAAAGTGTCTGCGAGTACAACTAGAACATCGACGACCGATTAAACGCGTAGATTTGCGCCTTGTCAACTTCCGATACTCACCTGCATTTCTTACCCTTCAAATGCTTCCAGTCAATTGTTCAACGATTCTAAGTTGTTATTGAAAGCAGTGCCCGATGAAGACTTGTGATACCAGTATGGACGTTCATCGCCCGTGCGCGACGCTGATGCCGGGCGTTGGACGGATGGCTACGGTGACTGTTTCCCCTGGAGCTACTTGCGGAGCGGTGAGCGAGTGCCTAAAATGTTTCCATCCAGATAACCGGACAGCGCGACTCTCTCTGATGCTAAATCGAACCATACAAGATTGGGACAAAGTAGCACATACTTTAGGCTGTGTTGGGGGCGCAAGCCTCTGACATGGTGTCTATGCTACAACGCTACCGCACGGTGCCATTGTCGTATGGTCTCATTTAGTTTGCATTTAACTTGCTTAGCCCTTGTGATTCTTCAATCACATAAAAAGGAGATTGTAATGTTTAAGAAATTTGCTTCAGAAGCACTGGGTATCAGTGATGTCGGGGTGATTATTCCTCCCGCCGATTTCGACAAAGTGGATGCCGATGATTACTTATTCCAGGAAGATGGCGAAAAAATATTCTTTCTCATCAAATCCAAAAAGGATGAATATTGCTTTACAAATCTTGGTCTCATCCATGTCGACGGCGATTCTGCGGTTTCGTCAAAGCGTAAAATCAAACGCTATGACTACGTCAGCCATAAGATTTCTCATGTCTCAATTGAAACCGCCGGCACTATCGACCTGGACGTTGAATTAAAATTCACGGTTGATGATGGTGGAGTCTTTAGTATTGACGTGAAGAAACATTTCCTTGAATCACTCAAAGATATTTACAAGGCCCTCATCACGATAGGCAAGCTTCAAGACAGAAATGAAATTGCCCGCGCCAACGCCATGCGCTGCCTTGACGCCGTAGCTTCGATGTACAAGGTCAACGCTATTGCGAGCGAGGAAACAATCGTGAAGCATTACAATGCCATTCTTGACAACCTTAATGTCACCGTCTTAGACCGCCATGCAGGACGAGATTTCAGTCACGTTTTTGAAAAGTATATCCATGCCTAATGAACTAGTGGAGGACGGTTATGTTCACCAGACGATCATTTCTGAAAGGCATTGGGGCGGCGGGCGGTGCGACCGCGAGCTTTAACGAAGCGGGCGTTGTGAGCGCGATAGCGGCGACGCGCTATGTCAATAAACGCGCGCCCGAAGATGTCGCGACGGATGAAGATTTCTGGTTTGAGGTGCAGCAGGCATTCACGGTTGACCGCACCTTAATCAATCTCAACAACGGCGGCGTCAGCCCCAGCCCACGTATCGTTCAAGAGGCAATGCGCCGTTACCTGGAGTTCTCGAATCACGCGCCGACCTATACGATGTGGCGCATTCTGGAGCCGCAGATTGAAGCGGTTCGCAAGCGGCTGGCGGCGGCCTTCGGTTGTGACCCGGAAGAGATGGCGATCACGCGCAATGCGAGCGAGGCGCTGGAAATCTGCCAACTCGGACTTGACCTCAAACCGGGCGATGAAGTTTTGACAACCGAGCAGGATTATCCGCGCATGTTGACGACTTGGCGCCAACGCGAACGGCGCGACCGCATTGTGGTGAAAAAGATTCAGTTTCCGACGCCGCCCGAGTCGCTCGAACAACTCGCCATTCTGTTCGAGCAGGCAATCACGCCGCGCACGCGCGTCATCCATTTCTGCCACATCACAAATCTGACCGGACAGATTTTCCCCGTCAAACGCATCTGCCAGATGGCCCGCACACGCGGCATCGAAGCCATCGTTGACGGCGCGCATGCCTTCGCACATTTTCCTTTCAAGCACGCCGATTTAGATAGTGACTATTACGGCACCAGTCTGCACAAATGGCTGCTTGCGCCCCACGGCACAGGCTTCCTGTTCGTCCGTCGCAACAAGATCAAAAACTTGTGGCCGTTGATGCCCGCGGAGGAAAAGCTCGATGGTGACATCCGCAAGTTTGAAGAGATCGGTACGCACCCGGCGGCCAATCATCTGGCGATTGCCGAAGCGCTCACATTCCACGAAGGCATCGGCGCCGAGCGTAAGGCCGCGCGTTTGCGCTACCTGTTTCATCGCTGGGCGAAGCGGCTGGAAGGGAAGAAGGGCGTGAAGCTGTTGACCAGTTATGATCCGCAGCAATCGTGCGGGCTGGCGAATGTTGACATCAAGGGCGTGGACTTAGTAAAACTTGGAGCGTATCTTTTTAACGAACACCGCATTATCACCACGCCCATCGTCAATGATCGCGGCGTCAACGGCTTGCGCGTGACGCCCAACATCTACACGACGCTTCGCGAGATCGATACTTTCGCCGAAGCGATGGAGCGCGTGATCGAGCGCGGCCTGCCAAGCTAGACTTGCCAAGTTAACAGACATGGAAGATCGATCCGTTAAGTGAATATCGATAATCGGTAGTGGCTCATTCGGGGGAGACAATAACAGACCGCAGATTGACGCGGATCAACGCGGATCAGAAATACAATTGATTGAATCAGCGTTGATCGGCGTGCAACCGCGGCTCATCTTCCGGCCTTCGGGCTACTACCAAATAATCAGGAGGCAAATTTGGATTCATCCCCACCTACGTCGTCTATTCGCACGACGGTTGTCGGCTCTTACCCGGTGCCCGCTTGGTTAATCGCCCAGCCCAGCCAGCAGGCGCTGATTGACGCCACCAAAGTCGTTTTCAAAATTCAGGAACTTGCCGGTCTGGATGTTGTCGTTGACGGCGAACTCTACCGGTGGGATGTTAATCACCCGGACACGAATGGAATGATCGAGTATTTCATTCGCCCGATGGGAGGGATCAGAAGCGCGGTCACGCGGCGTGACATTGATGAGTTTAAGCGGTTGGAAGGCATGGGCTTTCGCTCGGTTCCAGCGGGCGTGGTCGAAGGGCCGATTAACGAAGGCACGCTGTTGCTCATCGAGGATTACCGCCGCGCGCGCTTGTGCACTGAACATCCGATGAAGTTCACGCTCACCGGGCCGCACATGCTCTGCAAAACTCTGATGGACCACCACTATCAAAGCCGTGCTGAGTTGGCGCTTGCCATCGGCCAGGCGCTCGCGGGTCAGGTCGCGGAACTCGACCCTGAAGTCTTACAGATCGACGAAGCCAACATCACCGGTCACCCCGACGAAGCCGAGTGGGCGGCGGCGGCCATCAACGTCGTGCTTGACGCTGCGACCAGGGCCAGGGAAAAGGGCGTTCACATGTGCTTCGGCAACTACGGCGGCCAGTCAATCCAGAAAGGTGAGTGGCGGAAGCTGATCGGCTTCCTCAACCGCCTGCACTGCGATCACGTCGTACTGGAGTTTGCGTTCCGCGGTTACGACGAGCTGATGTTTTTCAGAGACGAACTCGACACGCGCATCGGCATCGGCTTGGGCGTGATTGACGTCAAGGTCAATACGGTGGAGACGCCTGAAGTCGTTGCGTCGCGGATTGAGCAGGCGGCGAAGATCGTGGGCGACAGGCGGATTACGTGGGTTCATCCGGACTGCGGTTTCTGGATGAATAAACGTTCGATTGCTGATCGCAAGATTGCGGCACTGGTTAAGGGACGCGACTTGTTCATCGGGCGCACGCATTCCCAAGTGTGACCCGGTGCAATCGAGACATCCTGTACGTTGGTATTTCCTGTATAAACAAAATTAAGGAGCATCGATGCGCCTTCAGTGTGTTCGTCAGACTTTATGTCTGGTGACCTTTATTCTCCTCAACGCCGCGCCGGGATCAGCGCAGGCGTTGCGGCGTGGCGATTACCTGAGCTATATCAAACAGGCCGCCGATCAAGGATGGAAAGAGTATCCACAGGTTATTGAGAACTGGAAGAAGACGACGCAGCCGAGCGAGTTGTGGGGATACGACGCGCCTGGGCAACCGATCTATTTGGCAGACTTGCTCGGCTTTCTCTACGAAGAGACGAAAGACAAAACATACGCCGAGAAAGCTCGCGACATTCTCGCGGCCTACGGCGATTTGCGCGACGTGTATCCGAAAGACTATCAAACGAAGCGCGCCGAATACCGTCACGGCATTCCGGCAATCTCGAATTTTTTCATTATGCCGCCTTACTCGCGCGCTTACATGCGTATCCGTGAGAGCTCTGTGATGGATGCTAAGACTCGCGAGAAGATTGAAAAAGATTTAGCCTTCAGCCTGGACCATATCTTTTATTTTCCCGAATGGGGCGCGCACAATCGTGCGCTGCTGCGGGCTGAGAGTTTATATTACGGCCAGCTTGCCCTCGCCCATCATCCTCATGCGAAACGTTGGAAACAACTGGCTGAAACTCTGGCGAGCGATAGCCTCAAGCAGTGGGAGATTGAAGACGCCACCCATTACCACGCGATCTGGCTCTACTCGCTGTTTTCATATGCCGCGGTCAGCGGACGTGAAGACATCTATCAATCCGTCCAAGTCAAATACTACCTTGATTACTTCCTTCAACTCCTGACGCCGCACGGCAACATGGCCGACTTCGGCGACTCTCATTGGAACACCGGCTGGGAACGCTTCGTTCCGGTCTTTGAAAAAGCGGCGACCGTTTATCGCAACCCGCAATATAAATACGTCGCAGGGGAACTGACGAAACGTGCCGTTGAGCGAATGGCGAAGAACTCTGCGACTAGCTCTCAGCCGGTGAATGTCGGAACCGGAGTCGGCTCTGCTTTCACTGATGCCTACCGCTGGGCGGATGATGCCATCGCTGCGCAACCTCCTTCATCGCTCAGCCAGGACGTGTTGGAAGACGTTATCGGCAAGAAGATTGTTTTCCGTACCGGGTGGGAGCGCGCCAGCACTTTTCTGTTGTTGAACTACCGCGACGAAGGCGACGGCGGCCTCACCGGGCGCGACTATCTGCGCCAGAATTTATCGGTCGAAGAAGAGAAGATGCATCATGGGCACGCGGACGAAAACAGCATCGCGCTGTTGATGAGCGGCGGGTCGGTGCTGCTGCATGATGGAGGCTATCGGCCCGGTCTTCCGAGCGGCCCGTGGGGGGCTTGGCGTGCCGACTATTTCCATAATCGCGTCGTCGCCAGGAAGAATAAACGCGATCAGAATCAAGACGTGTTTGAATTCATCCGCAACTCTGGCGCGTACCGTCGTGTCAGAACGAGCAAAATAGATTTTCTTAAATTCAAAGATGCGGATGTAAGCCGCACGCGTCTGATTGATGATGACCTCGGCTATCAGTGGGACAGAGTAATCACACATGTGAAGTCGAAAGAGATGTTTATTGTAGTCGACGGAATCAAAGCATTGAAGAGCGATTACTTCACCTTCACCAATCTCTGGCACACGCGGAAAATTCTCAGCACCGATGCGAATCAGGATCAACGCTTCTTCGACACTTCATTCGATCAGATCGGCACCGATGTTTTGCCGCAAGATAAATCTCTGCTCATCCACTTCCCGGAGAGCACCGGTAAGCAGATCGGCTCTTATGCCGAACAGCGACACTTTCAGGACGAAACAGCCATCTACCAAACCATCTCCAGCTTTTACAATATCGGTGACACGGAATTCTTTGTGACCATTCTTTTGCCGCACGACAAAAGCAAGACCGCACAAAACAGCCTTCAGCGAATCCGCTTGATGAAAGCGGACAAAACCGGGCAGGCAATTGGGTTGGAGATGAACGACAGCAGCGGGGAGAAATCTGTGCTCTGCATCAAGCTGGATTTGGAGATGGATTTAGCGCGCGAAAACATCCGGCCTCGTTACCAATACCAACTGGGCAAAGTGAAGTATGGCGATTTTGAAACCGATGCTTCGTTCATGTTCGCGACAATCACTCAGGGGCAGGTGTCCTATGCTGCGGCCACTATGACGAAGATTCTCTATCGCAATCAAGTGCTGATGGAAGCACTCCCTTACACCTTTCCTTTGCAACTCGACGGCGCTCCGCCGCGAACGAGTTATGCCAGATGGAGATTCTGGGAGGATGTGGTGAAGGTCAAAGAGTGACTCGCTTGATTGATTTTTGCAGATACCTTGACAGCGATCTGAACTTATCCTAACTTCGGGTCGCTTTTAGTCCAGCCGCATACTAACTATCAGTGTTCAGCAACATTGGTTTCGACGCAGTAAGATTCGACATCAAATAACCCACTCACTCAGGAGATAATGCGATGAAGTCTTTCCTTCGGGTAGTTTCCCTAATCTCTTTCCTGCTGTTCGCTTTGGTTCCAACTTTTGCTCAGTTAAGCACCGGTTCAATGTCCGGCACGGTCACGGATTCTACCGGGGCCGTTATCGCAGGAGCGAAAGTGACTGCCAGACAGGAGGCCACCGGACGCACTCTTGAAACAGTCACGTCCGAAGCCGGTCTTTATTCTTTCCCCAACCTTGATGTTGGACCTTACACACTGACCATCGAACAATCCGGCTTCAAAAAGCTGTTCCGTTCAAATGTGATCATTGCCATCTCCAATCGCACAGTGGCCGATGCGCAGTTAGAAGTTGGCGACTTTAGTCAGACGGTGACGATCACTGATGATGCGACCCCTTTGCAAAGAGAGACCACTGAGATAGGCGTCAACTTTGCGCCCAAGCTCTTCAGGGATGCTCCGATTTTTGCCGGTGGTCTTCGCAATCCCGAAGCGTTCATCGGGTTTCAGCCCGGCGTCGTTAATGGCGCGGGAGCGGAAGGCGGCATCTCGGGCGGCGCACGCCGTTCCAAAGAGATTCTGATTGACGGCGCGAATGCGACGAATCCCGAATCGGGCGGCGTGGCTTTCAACGGTTTGCCGTCGGTTGAGTCGTTGGGTGAATTCAAGCTGATCAGCAACACCTTCGCGGCTGAGTACGGGCGCACCGGCGGCGGCATCGAATCTTTCGTCACCGCTTCAGGCGGCAACGATTTTCACGGCAACGCTTTTCTCTTCCACACCTCCAGCGCACTCAGCGCCAACACCTGGGCTAACAAGGCCAACCCAGCAGGACTGATCAGAAAACAACCGACACACAGCAATGAGTATGGATTCGCATTAGGTGGTCCCGTCCTTCTACCGCGCTTTGGCGAAGGTGGCCCGGCATACATCAGCGGCAGAGACCGCACCTTCTTCTTTTTCACGCTGGATAATTTTCGCCGCGCCGATTCATCCTCAAGGTTTGTCAACGTGCCGACACTGCTTCAGCGTCAAGGGAATTTTTCCGAATTGCTTCCCGGTCGTGTGATTTACGATCCGCTAACAGGGCAGCCATTTCCCGGCAACATCATTCCGCAAAGCCGGTTCAGCAATGTCAGCAGAAACATCCTGGCCGTCGTTCCGCAACCGACCAATAGCGGTTTGCAACAGAACTACCTGGCGACCACCTCGACCACCGGCGAACAGGATTCGTGGAGCATCAAGCTGAACCACAGCTTTTCAAGCAAGCACCTGATCAACGGCTATTACTCGCGCCAAAACCTTTCAAGCCTGGTGGATGGGCCATTGCCGAGTCCGCTCCTTGGAGCTGGTGGAAATGCGATCAACGCCAACAAGCCGATCTTCTTTCGTCTCAACTATGACTGGATCTTCACGCCGACGCTGAACCTGCATGTGACTTATGGCGCCACGAGACTCCGCCAGTATTTTGACAATCAAAGCGTCGGGCAGGGCTGGCCGCAACGCCTCGGCTTGACGGGAGTGGCCGATGGTGAAACCAGCGCCTTCCCGGTTGTTCAGTTTGATGGGCGGTATCAGAACTACGCCGACACCAACGGCCCCAAAACCAAAGGCACGCAGTTCAACAACACAGATCACTTTCGCGCTGATGTGAACTGGGTCAGAGGTAATTTCAATTGGAGATTCGGTGTCGATCATCGTTGGATGGAGACGACCGGCATTAAGCTGCCGACCGGCGGCGCGGATGATGCCGGAGTTCAAGGGATATTCAACTTCTCGAATTTCCAGACAGCTTCTCCGACAGCAAGCAGCGCGACCGGCGATTCTTATGCCAGTTTCCTGTTGGGGCTGGTTGACAACGCTTCGCGCACCTTCAACGCGAGCTTTGCGGCAGCCAAATTCGGTTATCACGCCTGGTACGGACAGACGGACTGGAAACTGCGCTCCAACCTAACATTAAACCTCGGCCTGCGGTATGAGATTCCTTTACCGCGTTCGACCGTGCCTGACTCGTTCACGTCCTTCGATCCAAACTTGACTGATCCGCGTTCGGGTTTGAAAGGCGCGCTGGCTTACGCCGGCGACGGGCCGGGCTTTACCGGCAAGAGTCGTTTCGGTGAAACCGATTACTCATCATGGGGGCCGCGTCTGGGAGTGGCCTGGTCAGTGAATCAAAAGACGGTGTTGCGTGCCGGGTACGGCATGTACTACGCGGCGGGCAACGGACTGACCGGTGGATTCTGTATTCGCTGCCAGAACGGATACTCGACCACGGCATCGCTTTCAAGACCTTCGACCACCGGAGCGGCGTTGCAGTGGGATAACGGGTTTGTCCCATCGGCGAGTTTCCTGCCGCCTCCGATCATCAACCCTTCAGCAGGGAATGCCTCAGATGACATCTGGTACATCAGCCCGGAATCCGGTGTCGCACCCAGGTTCCAAAACTGGAGTCTGAGTCTCCAGCGCGAATTGCCGTGGAGACTGGTGGCCGAAGTTGCATACATCGGCAATCGCGGGACGCGCCTCTCGGCCAGTCACTTTCCGCTTAACAACCTTGATCCGAAATACTATGCGCTCGGCGATTTGCTGAACAAATCAATCAACGATCCGGCGGTCGTGGCGGCGGGTTATCGATCACCTTATCCGAACTTCGTCGCCGACTGGGGCACAGGCGGTGCGACGCTGGCACGCGCACTTCGTCCGTACCCGCATATCAACGGGCCGATCAACAACGAGTACAATCCGATTGGTAGTTCGTGGTACGACTCGCTTCAGGTCAAACTGGATCGTCGTTTCGGAAATCTTTTTCTCGAAACGAATTACACCTGGTCAAAGGCGCTGACCAACGCTTCCGGCTCACAGACCAGTGGTGACTCCGCCAATCGTAATCCGAAGTCGGACAATCCGTATGATCCTAATGTCCTGAAGAAAGAGAAGAGTTTTCAGTACACGGATTACCCGCATATCCTGAATGTCGTGGCGGTGGTGGATTTGCCATTTGGACAAGGAAAGTGGTGGCTCAACAACAATGCGTTCCTTGATCGGGCTTTTGGTGGATGGTCAGTCAGCTTTACCGGAAATTACACATCAGGCGCATTGATTCTTCTCAACGCGCCGCTGACTTACCCCAATTGGGGATTTGCTTACGGTCGCAAGCGAGTCAACCTGACAGGCCAACCGATCCGCACCGGTGTGGCGCGCGGCGACCTCGACCCACGCAACCCGAACATCCGCTGGCTCAACCCCGCTCTGTTCAGCATTCCGGGAACGTATGAACTCGGAAACTCGCCGACCTATATAAATGAACTGCGAGATCCGCCGGCCTTTAATGACAACATGGGGATCATCAAGCGCACTAGAATTACGGAGACCGTCAACTTCGAGATTCGTGGTGAATTCTTCAACGTCTTCAACCGCACAAATTTTGGAATCGGCGGTATTCCAGTCAGACCGAATGTGCTTGATCTCGCCCGGTTCGGAGTCCCGAACAACCCGCGCACCGGCTCGCGTCAGGGGCAGGTCGTAGCGAAGATCAACTTCTAAAACATCTGCCAACGCATTCTCTTACTTAAAGGCTGGCTCAACGCCAGCCTTTATCTTTGACGCATTCACTTCAATGACGGTGACCCGCTCACGTTGTATCCCAGAGTTGTTCGACTGCCTGTTGACACTTTTGAATCGTCTCAAGGCTGCCGTCCATGTGCGGTTCCAGTGAAATCGATCCGGCGTAGTTGATGCGCCGCAGAAAGGCGAAGTGCTCTCGGTAATTCACCATCCCTTCGCCCGGCACCACCCACCGGGGAACACCGCTGCCGAGTGGCGCATCAAGTTGATCTTTGACGTGAACGTTTTCGATAAACGGCGCGACCTCATCAAATTCATCAAGCGGGTCTCTTCGCAACGTCCACGCCACATTCGCCGGATCGTAATTGATGCCGAGCGCCGCTGAACCCACACGGCGAATCAGTTGAGCAGTGGCCGCGCCGGAATCCGCCCAGCAGATCGGCTCCGGTTCAATCAGCAGTTTGATGTTTGCAGCGGAAGCTGTTGCCGCCGCTTCACAAAGCCATTCGATGATGTGCTCAGGAGGGTCGGCGCTCGACACCAGATCAGCGTTCTCTTCCGTCGCCGCGGGCTTTTGAAATCCGAAAGTAATCAGCGCCGGAAGGTTCCATCGCACCGCTAACTCAACCGCGCGCGGAAAAACTTCCGCCATCTCACGCGCGAAACCAATCGCATCATTTGCGTACTTGAACAATCCTGGTGAGAGCGCCGTAATCTCGATGCCTTCGCCGTCGCGGATGCGTTCGACTTCAAGCAGTTCGCTGTGGTCACACTGAGGCGCGCGGCCCGTTTTGAGGAACCGCACTTCGTACCTGCGCAAACCGACTTGTGAACCGATGCGGACGGCTTCGCGAAAGTCGCGGCTGATTTCATCAGCCACAATCCCAAGTTTTATTTCATCACTCATCATGCTTCTTCCGTTTTGGTCAGACGGTATTTCGCGCGATGTGAATTGCTCGCCCGGTCTTCGCCGATTCATACACAGCCGCGACCACACGTAAGTCTTCCACTCCGGAGGCGATAGTGACCGGGGCCGGACGATTCGCGCGCACGGCTTCAAGAAACAACTGATGCTGATTATATGGATTGTTCAGATCGTCTAAACGCGGCGCATGAACGGTCATGATCTGTTGTGTGACGGATGCGCCGGGTGCATTCGGGACACTGCTGACGGTGGTCGTCCCTGTGTAGTTAATGATGCGACCGGCAAACGTACCGGCGTCGGAACCAAGCATCAGTGTTTGATTGCCGATGTATTCAACTGTGCCCCGTGTACCGTGCAAGGCAAGCTGCTCACTCGCTGTACACCAGGCCGTATCGAGCGTCGCCAGCGCGCCATTTTCAAACTCCAGTATCGCGCAGGCGATATCTTCACCCTCGATGTTCGGACAGTGGAGATTCTTTACCATCGCCGTCACCTGCACCACTGAAGCATCGATCATCCAGGCGAAGAGGTGTATGTAATGAACGGCAAGCTGGATGAAGCACCCGCCGCCGGTTTGTGCCGCGGACGCACGCCAGTTCTGTTGACCCTTCAGTTGCTCAGCTTGGATTTGTTGTGACCAGACGAGACCGCCGCGATGCATCAGACGCGCATACAAGTATGCGATGTCACCGAACCAACCGGAACGAATCATATCGCGCAGATCATGCATCAGCGGTTGGTCAAAGTAGCTCAGGTAGAGTCCGCTGATCGTGCCGCGTCGCGCCGCATGTTGTGCTGCCTCCAAAATTGCTTCGGCATCGACTAGCGTGGCCGCGACGGGTTTTTGCAGCAACACATTCTTGCTCGCTTCGAGTGCCGCCACCGCCTGTTCACGGTGCAGATGATTGGGAGTGTTGATAATGACTGTATCGACATCCGCGCCGAGTGCGTCAGCAAACTTGTCCGTCCATTGCGGCGTGCGCTTGGCATGCGCTCCTTCACCGATTCTTTCGGCAGCTTGTCGAGCACGCTCCGGCACGGCATCAATGCAGGTCACGACCTCTATCCATTCAAGGTCACGATATACGTTCAGATAGTGATCGGCGATTCCACCACAACCGACAAAGGCGATGCGTTGTTTGCTCATTGGGAAAAGTAAGTAGGTCAGTACCGCCTGTGCTTGGAGCGCAGGCATCCTGCCTGCCATGAGCGCATCAGCGCGAATACGAAGTGGCACATGCAAGCGCGGTGACGAATAATCGGGTCGGTGAAGCGTGCCGCGGCACGCTTTGGCAGGCAACAGCCTCGCGCTCACAGCACTAACAACTAACAGGAGACGTTCTTTCCTTCGCTTCCAAACACGGCGAGGCGATCTTCTTGTTTGACCTTGGCTGTGCCGACGGGCATGTAGTGAAACTGGAGCGCTTTGCGTCTGCGTTGAGAATGATTGCTTGGCGTACCATGCGGCAGGAAGCTATCGAAGAGAAGGCATCCGCCCGGACTGAGCGGCACAGCGACGCGCTCGGGTTGTTGTTCGTTCATCTGCTCGTCGCAAATCTGCCAGTCCCGTTGTTGAAAATGTGTAAAAGGGCCGCGGTCGTGCCAGCCCGGCATCACGCGCATGCAGCCGTTCTCCGCATCTGCCGCATCGAGTGCGATCCACACGCCGACGACTTTGGTTTCCAGCGGCAGATCGAAATAAGCGTGATCCTGATGCCACGGCTTTTCGCGCCCCGACGGTGGTTTGAATAACGCCATGCTCTGAAATAGTTCCGGCGTCGCACTCAGCAATTTTGTGATGATTGCGATTAGTCGCGGATGCTCGGCTATGGCTTTGAGGCGCGGCTCGTATTCGGTGAAGGTGCCGAGCTTGCGGATGTTGTCCATCTTCTCTTCGAGGCTGAGCGTGTCGAGCGCGTCGCGCACTTCGCTGCGAAACTGGATGACTTTGAAGTTAGGATTTTTGCCCGCGACCAAATCAGTCAAGCCATCAACTGCCGCCTGCACCTCTGCCGGAGTGAAGGCATGATGAACCGCAATAAACCCTTGTTGATGATAGCGAGCGATCTGCAACTCATCCACGTGGTCGAATCCGTCAACCCCGTCGGCAATCGCCGCGAAGGTGTACAAATCCGGAGCGTGCGCCCCCATCTCTGTGTCGAACTCATACTGAGCATCAGACGGTTTCATTTCTTCACCCTTCGGTCAAAGCCGGTTCAGCAGTCAATTTATCCTCTGGTCGCCGCCGCGTGAAGTACAGTGCCGCGGCCATCCCGACCATCGCCGCTGCCGCGACCATCAATCCCTGACCAAACGTGAGCGGCAGATAAATGATGAGCACGCCGATCAGCATCACAGAGGCCGCAATCAACTTGTCGCCGATGTCGCGCTCCTTGAACACCAACCAACCGAGCAGCACGGTGAGAATAATCCCGGCGCGCTTGATGCTGATCGTAATCACCACATCGATATAGTAATGCGACGACAATTGAAATAATAACGCCACCGCCTCAAGCGTTCCGGCGAGCACAATCCAACCCGGTGCAGCACGAATCACCTTGCTTGTATTGGCACGGCGAGCGAACGCAAGCACCGTGAAGAAGATGACCATCCCGACGCCGAATGCGCACGCCTGCGTGAATGCGTCGGTCATCCCCACCAGTTTTTTATCAATCGGATTGGTGATCGAATTGATAAATCCGACGAGCAACATATAGAGGCAGCCGCGTTCGTGCCAGACGGCTTTGATCGGCTCTAACCACCCGGCGGTGAACAGTTGCCGGTGCATCACAATCGAGCCGACGAAGATCAGACCGATGCCGATCAGCTTCTGTGCAACGGGCAATTCGCCGAGCATCACGTACCCGGTCACAATCAAAAACACCGGGGTGAAGGAGATGTAGGGCATGCAGAGCGAGATGGCGGTGATTTGGATGGCGCGAAAGAACAGGATGGTTGAGCAGGCGACGAGCACGACTTCGATGGAGAGATAGATGAGCCAGGTCGGGAGCGGCTGAAGTTGCCACGCCGCAATTCCGAACAGCGGCCCGCCTCCACGCACTGACGGAACGGTACCCGCCAGAGTGCGCACCAGCAATGCTCCGGCGAAGACGACGGCGGCAAAGACTCTGATCCAGAAGGTCGAGGCGATGACCTCCTGATGATCCAACACCTTCTTCGCGCCGACATCCTTGATGACATTACTGACGGATGTTGCGCCGGCCATCAGCAATCCGAGCGATGAAAGAGTCTCAGTCATGTTTGATTCTCAACATCCAGCCAGTGAAGTGGCGAGATTCAATCGCCCGGCGAGAGTGCGTGCGTCGGGATCAAGCATGGTTTCCCTCTCAGTCCTATCAGGGTCGCACCATCTTCACATAGCATTCTCCGGGCGAACATTCGCGCCGCTTCAATGTAAATCACGTCATTCATCAAGTTGAGCAATTTAACCATCGCTTCAAGCCAGGAGTTTCTTGACGACCTCTCCATGTACGTCAGTTAAACGAAAATCGCGGCCCTGAAAGCGATGAGTCAACTTCGTATGATCGAAACCTAAAAGATGCAACAGTGTCGCGTGAAGGTCGTGGACATGCACGCGGTCTTCGACGACGTGATAGCCGAGATCGTCAGTCCGACCTAACGTCACGCCCGGCTTGATGCCGCCGCCGGCCAGCCAAATCGTGAATGCTTTGTTGTGATGGTCACGTCCTTT
>JALZJL010000320.1 GCA_030859785.1 Acidobacteriota bacterium | reverse complement strand
GCCAGAACTCCGCCGCCGAACGCGCCGGACTGCGGCAGGGCGATGTCATTGTTTCAATCGGCAAGACGAATGTCACCAGCCTGTCCTGGCGCAGCACGCTGAATGTTTATAAGGATGGTGACAGCGCACCAATGACAGTGCGTCGCGGGCGTCAGACGATCAACGCCACACTGAAACTCGACGCCCCCGACCGCGTGCAATATCTCATCGAAGAGATGAAAGACGCGCCGCCCCAGGCCCGCGCCCTCCGTGCCGCGTGGCTGAAAGGGAAAGGATAAAGGACTCTGAAAGGATGAAGGATGAATGAAACAAGAAAATAGGATACAGCACGCAGCACACAGCAGGGACATAGTTGCCACTGATCTTCGACGTTCCGTGTTCTGTATTTCTGGATTCATCCTTCATCCTTCATCCTTATTGTTGATGATCTCGATGGCGTCGGGGATGATCTCGAAGGTCATCGGGAGGTGGCCGATCAGTTCACCGTCGGCTTGCACGGGCGCGTGACCGTGGGCGCGGAGGTGCGTCGTGCAAACGAAGCGGACGGAAGTTGAGCCGTCGGTCACGCCGCCGCGCATCGCGTGCGAGAGTAGATAGAGATAGCGCAGTCGGCTGTGCGAATCGATGAGGCACACTTCGAACTCGGCCCGGTCGAGTCGGGCGCGCGGCGTGATCGCAAGGTTGCCGCCGTAGTGTGCCGCCTTGCCGATGGCGGCGAACGTTGCCGGAAAACTCTGTCCTTCGATTTCGATTGTGAACGGCTCCGGCTGCCAACGTGCGAGATGCTCAAGCCCCGCGTACCAGAACGCGGCCTCGCCGATGCGCCGTTTCAACC
Organism: Acidobacteriota bacterium; assembly: GCA_030859785.1. Classification (GTDB taxonomy): domain Bacteria; phylum Acidobacteriota; class Blastocatellia; order Pyrinomonadales; family Pyrinomonadaceae; genus JACDEG01. The sequence continues at coordinate 1,541 of JALZJL010000320.1, read as the reverse complement.
CCGGCATGACGCGCCCGACCAACGACGCATCAAGCCCGATTCCGGCCATCAACAGAAAGTACCGGCGCGCGCCGCTCTGTTCTTCAATCGCGCACCCGACGGAGATACGTTCTGCCGCGCCGTGCAGAACCACTTCCGCTACGCCCACCGCGTCAAACGGCACGCCGAGTTCGCGCGCCAGCACGTTCGCCGTCCCTGTCGGCCAGACGGCGAGCCGCACGCCCGTCCCGATCAGACCCTGCAACGCTTCGTTGATTGTTCCGTCGCCGCCGGAGACGATCACTTCACGCACGCCTTCCTCCGCCGCCAGTCGCGCCAGTCGCGTCGCGTCGTGCGGCCCCGTCGTGTGTTCGACTTCGACCGCGATGCCGTGCGCCCTGAGATGCTCACAAAAACGCGCGACCTCGCGGGCACGTTGAATGCCGCCGCGCCCGGCATTCGGGTTAGAGATTAAACGGATCGTGCGGTTCGACATCTTGAAGACCTTGAAATATCAAGAGGCGGATTGGCAGAAAGAACGTTTCTGAAAGTGTCGCAGTGTGCGACGGAAAAGCGCATCGCCAACCCTCGGTCTTGAAACTTTGCGAGTGGATGGTGCTCAGTATCACGGAGTTGATAACGCACGCCAAAGTCTGTGCTACGATGCTCACCCGTCACACAGAGTACAATTCTTGAAATCATGTCGCACATGCGACCCACAAACAAAAATGCTGACGGCTGACAGCTAATAGCTGACGGCCATTATCGAGGAGCGAAAAAGATGAAGCGACTATTTTATGGTTTGTTGCTGAGCGTTTGTCTCGGCGCGTTTCCGGCGCGCGCGCAGCAGGATTTTTCCAACGTGCAGATAAAGGCGACGCACGTTGCGGGCAACGTCCACATGCTCGAAGGCGCGGGCGGCAACATCGGCGTCTCGGTCGGGCCGGACGGTATTCTGATCGTGGACGATCAATACGCGCCGCTCGCCGACAAGATTCGCACAGCGCTCAAACAACTCGGCGAGGGCAAATTGAAATTCGTCCTCAACACGCACTATCACGGCGACCACACGGGAAGTAACAAAGAGTTCGGCAGGGAAGCGCACATCATCGCGCATACGAATGTGCGCAAGCGGCTTTCGACCGAGCAGAAAGGTGCGGGCGGCAACGTTACCCCACCATCGTCGAAAGAGGCGTTGCCCGTTGTCACGTTCGACGACGCGCGCTCCGTCCACTTTAACGGCGAGGAGATTCGCGCCATCCACTTTCCCGCCGGTCACACCGACGGCGACAGTGTCATCTTCTTCACCTCGGCCAACGTCATCCACATGGGCGACCATTATATGAACGGGCGTTTCCCCTTTGTTGATGTCAACAGCGGCGGCAGCGTCGAAGGCTTTATAAGAAACGTCGGCGACGTGATTAAGCGCGCACCGGCGGGCGTCAAAATCATTCCGGGGCACGGCGCGCTCGCCACGATTGACGACCTCAAAGCCTTTCACCGCATGCTGACCGAGACGACCTCCATCATTCGCAAGCAGGTTGATGCGGGCAAGACGCTCG
>JALZJL010000173.1 GCA_030859785.1 Acidobacteriota bacterium | reverse complement strand
GCTTTTCTGAGACGCTGTTGATCGTAGCGGTTGAAGCCAAACTCCGCTGGACTCTTTGGTGTTCGCATGAGTCGAGCATAAACCGAGTGATTTATTGTTCAAAAAACTTTTGGCCACTCACTTAGATTGAAACGCATAACAAACCTATGCCAGCATCATTACAGCGCCGCTTAAAATCCACGTCTCCCAAATGGCATGTGGCTGACCTCCGTTGCTCAGAAGTTGAAGCGGTCGATGTTCTCCTTGTTGAAGATGAACGGCGCGCCGAGTCTCACTTCATCCTCCACTACTTCGATCCGACCCAATCGTCCGGCCTCCAATCCACTATCACCGCTTTTGAGCGTGCCCGTGGTCAAGGCGTTCGCCGCGTGAACCGTCAGGTATCCGAGGTCTAAAGTGTTCCAAAGTACGATTGATTCAATCACGCCCGCCTTGATATATGGCTTGCACATATTGGGAAGCGAAAGGCCTGTGACTTTGACATCGGTGCGGCCCGACTGTTTGACCGCTTCGGCCACACCGGGAACCGCCGGGGCGGCAATTCCCATAATCAGTTTCACGTTCGGATAGACTTTCAAGATCGTCTGCGTTTCTGAGAAGGCACGGTCGCGGTCGCCTTCGCTTGGCTGAATCGCCACCAGTTTCATCTCAGGATATTTCTCGGCCAGACGCGCTTTGATGTACTTGATCCACTCGTTCTGATTGGCCGCACTCAATGAAGCGGTGATGATCGCGAAGTCACCTTGGCCGCCCATCATCCGCGCAGCCTCGTCGGTCAGCGTGTTGCCGATACCTTGCGGCGTGGCCTGATTGATGAGGAAGTCGCGCGCGTCACGCTCCGCGTCGGCGTCCCACGTGATGACTTTGATTCCACGTTCGCGCGCTTTGCGCAGCACGGTGGAGATACCGACTTTGTTCTCAACACTGACCGCAATCGCATCCACGCCGCGCGTGATCCACGCCTCGACCACTTCGTTCTGCTTCGCCGGGTCGAGATCGGTCGGGCCATCCCACAATAACTCCGCACCCAATTCCTTCGCCGCTTCATCAGCGCCTTGCTTACAACTGATGAAATACGGATCGCCTTTCGCCTTTGGCATCATGGCAATCACGCGCTTAAGAGCACTCGCGGTCGTCGGCACCGCCAACTGATTTTGCTGAACAGTTCCGCTGCTTAACTCCTGCCGCAGCGAGCGCACCAGCAACCAATTGCCGACGACGATGATGATCGCCGCCGTCAGAATAACCGCACTGAGAATGGCGACTTGTGAATTCCGCACCTCTGCCTCCTCCGCGATGATATGTGCATTGATGTGAGCATTAATGTGTCCGCGCGGCTTCGGCGTCCGTGTTCGTCTGGAGAGTCCATCCAGCAAAATCGTGGTGACCAGCAGCACGCCCATCAGAATGCCAGCCAGCTCCGCCGGTTGCGCGCTCAGCCGCAAACCGTTTTGTAAAATCACAATCGCGAACAGTCCCAACGTTGTGCCAAGCACCGTGCCGCGCCCGCCGAAGATCGAGGCGCCGCCGAGCACGACGGCAGTGATCGCAATTAGTTCGTAGCCGGTTCCGGCATCCGACTTCGCCTGTCCGAGATGCGCGACGTAGATGATTGCCGCGAGACTCGCGGCGAACCCTGAGAGGATGTACACGAACGCCAGACGCCACGCGACCGGGATGCCCGCGTAGCGCGCGCCTTCTGAGGAAAAGCCGATAGCGTACAAGCTGCGTCCGAACGAAGTGCGTTGCAGACACCACCAGACTGCGGCAATGGCCGCGATTAAAATAAACAACTGCGTCGGAATCACGCCGCCGACGTAGCCCTGTCCTAAGAATAGAAATTGTGGCGAGAAGCCGGAGAAATTTTCAACGCCGCGCGTCGATCCTTCGGCCACCCCACGAAACAGCGAGAACGTGCCGAGCGTCACGATCAGCGGTGGGAAGTTCAAACGCGCGATAAGCGCAGCGTTCAAAGCCCCGCCGAGCGCACCGATGAATAACGTTATGGCGACGGCAATTGGCATCGACAGATCAGCGTCGCGCCACAACGCGCCCAACACAACTGCCGCCAGCCCCATCATCGACCCGACCGAAAGATCAATCCCACCCGTGATGATAATCGGCGTCAGCGCCAGCGCGAGCAGCCCAATCTCGACGCTCAGACGCGTTATCTCGAATGCGTTCGACGCGCTCAAAAAATTGCTTCCGGTCAAACTGAAAATGGCGCACTCGACGACTATCACGATGAGCAGTACCCATTCGTTGTTCGGGAAGAGTTGCTCGCGCCACGGCGCTGTAGTCTTCAGGGACGTGGGAGCGATGGGGATTGATTCGGCCAATGTTTTCACTGAGCGTCTTCATCGAGCGGGATTGAGTCTGCGGTGGTGTTCAAGCTGACCGAGCGCCACGTCTGAGACCAGTGCCGCCAGAATGATCGCCCCCTGAATTGCTTTTTCCCAAAACGGATTGATGCCCGCAAACGTGAGCGCCGTGCCGATGGTTCCCAACAGCGCGGTGCCGATCAGTGTGCCGACGAGCGTACCGCGCCCGCCCGTAATCGCCGTCCCGCCGACGACCACCGCGGCGATAGCTTTCAACTCCAAACCGATTCCGGCGTTCCCAGGCACGGCAGAAAACCGCACCGCGTTCATGAGCGCCGCCAACCCGACGAGCGCACCCATCAACACAAACACACCGAACACCACGCGCAGCGGTTCAATGCCGGCCAGACGCGCGGCTTCGGCATCCGAGCCGACTGCGTAAATCGCGCGCCCCGCGCCCAGGTTACGCAGCATCCAACTCAAGCCGATTAGCACGGCCAGCGCGATAGCGACGATGAGCAGTTGCCCGAAGCTCTGTCCCAACCCGAACCACTGAAAGTTTGCGGGCAGGTCCTGCACCCACGCACCTTGTGTCATCCATCGCAGCGCGTCGCGCCACGCTACCAGCATCGCCAGTGTAACGATGATCGAAGGCAGACGAAGCCATCCGACCAGGACGCCGTTGACCGCACCCATTGCCGCACCGACCAGGAGTAGGCAGGGCAACAGCAACGCGATGGGAACTCCGGTCTTCGCCAACAAGCCCGCCACCACACTGCACACCGCGAACTGCGAGCCGACCGAGATGTCAATTTCCCCGACCAGAATCACCAACGTCATCCCCGTGGCGATCAGTAACACCGGCGCGTTATTCAAAGCTAAGTCGCGCAGATTGGCGATGCTGAAGAACGAGGGCGCGGCCACGCCGACCGTCAGCAGCAGCACGGCAAAGGCCAGCGCCGCCGAAAGTTCACGTTTATAGCGACCGAGTTTCATCTGTCAACAGATTGCAGGTCAGTACCGGGAACGGAAGTGACCGGGTATCAAAGCACTTGATGAAGGAGTAACGCATTAATCCGCCAAG
>JALZJL010000287.1 GCA_030859785.1 Acidobacteriota bacterium | reverse complement strand
ACCCTCGCCCTCGACCTCGCCCGCGACCTCGACCTCTACAACAACCGCGACCTCGCTCTCGCCCGCGCCCGCGCCCTCGTCCTCGACCGTGACCGCGCCAGCGCCCTCGCCCTCGACCTTGCCCTCGCCCTCGTCCTTGCCCGCGACCTCGCTCTCGACCGCACCCGCGACCTCGTCCTCGCCCGCGACCTCGCTCTCGACCGCGCCCGCGACCTCGCCCGCGACCTCGCATACGCCCACGACCTCGCCCGCGCCCTCGCCCTCGCACACGACCTCGCCCTCGTTCACAACCTAGTTCACGAACTGGTCAATTCTCTGGATTCAGACAGTCCACTGCCAGGAATTGTGATGTTGATCGATGATCTTATCAGCATCACCGGTGCAGAGACGATCCTAGAGTGGCAACGGGCAGAACGTCGCTATGCCGCGCGCTTGCTCAAGTACGCATACATAGGCTATGCAAGCGAGCGGCACGCCTCTTGGTGGCAACGATGGCGACGATTCTATCGAGACGATGGTCTATCTGATTATCTCGACAAGCAGTGTTGGATGCATATTGGGGGTTACAAACTGTGATAGCGCGCGAAGAAGGCCGCTTGCCCGCGTGGGAAGGGATTCGGATCGTGCGCGAACGCACGAATCCGTCGGTGGTAAGATAGCTGTGTTGCCGTTGAATAACCATCAGTATGTAAATTACGGCCTTAACGCCCGCCATCAGCGGCGCGCTGCTAACATGACCGATGAGAGGCCGCCAACGCGTTTCTTATCGCTGAATAAACATTTAAGATTTTCGAAGTTGCCGTAAGTCTTCATTAAAGAACTTGGCTGATGTAAATCATTGGTGCAAAGAGTGGATTTGAAAACCAATTATTCCATGTTGCACTACTTGTTGACATGAGCCGCAAATGTTAAGCGGCAATCGGTCGCAACTTTTGCCTTTGACCTTTAGCCCTTTTACTCGTTTGGCGAAGTCCGACCGCGTCCTCAGTACGAGTAAAATCAGATTGCAGCAGATGCGCCATCGGCGAAAGGACGCGGCGTGGTGAGCATATGGAATGGATGAGGTCTTCATCTGCTCAGAATAAAAGTGTGAGAGAGTCGTCCGCGAAATCATTTCTCGACAACTTCAAAGTTTGCCTCCAATCCATCGACAGAACTATTGCCGGCGAAGACTTTGAACGCACCCGGTTCGACGATGAAGCGCATCTCGCGATTGTAGAAGCCGAGATGCTGCGGCGTCAGTGTGAACTGAACGCGCCGCTTCTCGCCGGGTCGGAGCGTGACGCGCTCGAAGCCCTTCAACTCCTTCAGGGGGCGCGTCACGCTCGACGCCATATCCCGGATGTAAAGCTGCACGACTTCATCGCCAGCGCGCTGACCTGTGTTCGTGACATCGACGCTCGCGGTCAATTGCCCGTCGGGTTTGATCGTCTTGTCGCTCAACTGCAAATCAGACAGACGAAACTGCGTATAGCTCAGACCGAAGCCGAATGGGTAGAGCGGCGTCACCGGCACATCCAGATATTTCGACGTGTACTTCTGATCGGTCGGCGGTCGCCCGGTGCTCTTTTGGTTGTAATAGATCGGCACTTGGCCGACGTGGCGTGGAAACGTCACGGGCAGCTTGCCGCCTGGGTTCACGTCGCCGAACAGCACGTCGGCAATCGAGTGGCCGGCTTGCGTCCCGGCGAACCACGTCTCAAGAATCGCCGGCGAGTTTTCCGCCGCCCAGTTGATCGTCAGCGGTCGCCCGTTCATTAACACGACGGCATAAGGTTTGCCAGTCGCGTGAATCGCCTGAATCAACTCCAACTGTTTACCAGGCAGATCGAGTGATGTGCGCGATGCCGCTTCGCCGCTCATCTCAGCCGTCTCGCCGACGGCGATAATGGTGACATCGGCAGCATGCGCGGCGCTGACGGCTTCGGAGATGCCATCACTGATGACGGGCGTGGTCGCGAGTCGCGCGGCTTCAGTCGCGGCGGCAGATGCGACATTAGTTCCGCCGGCATTGCTCGCATTGACTGGGGCCGCGTCGTAGTTGCCAATCACGCCGCGGCCATCAATCGCGACGCCTTTAACATGAATGACACGCGCCTGCGGCGAGAGTTTCGCTTTGATGCCGGCGAGCAGCGTGACCGTGTCTTCCGCGCGCCCGTCGCCCGTCCATGAGCCAAGCGGGGCCCTCGGGTCATCTGAGAGCGGGCCGACTATCGCCAGAGATTTTAGATTTTTATTGAGCGGCAGCACGGCACGCTCGTTCTTCAATAGCACCATCGAGCGCGCGGCGATTTCACGCGCGGCGGCGAGGTGTTCGCGGCTTAAGAGTGCAGCGCGCTCGCGTGCTTCGTCGGCGTAAGGTTTTTCAAACAGGCCGAGACGGAATTTGATTCTGAGAATTCGCCGCACCGCTTCGTCAATCGTCGCTTGCGTTAATTTTCCTTCTTTCAACAGTTGCGCGCCGTGTTTGTTGTAGAGGCGGCTGACCATCTCCATGTCGACGCCGGCGGTGAGCGCGGCTCCAGCGGCACCCGCTTCGTCAGCGACGACCCTGTGATTGATAAGCTCTCTGACCGACTCGTAATCACTGACCACGATGCCATCGAACTTCCACTCGTCGCGCAGAACTTTCGTCAGCGTGAATGGGTTGGCCGAAGTCGGCACGCCGTTCAGATCGTTGAATGCGCTCATGAATGTGCCGACGCCGGCATCAATCGCCGCCTTGAACGGTGGGAAGTAGACTTCGCGCAAGCTGGTCTCTGAAATATCGGTCGTGTTGTAGTCGCGCCCGGCTTCCGCCGCGCCGTATGCGACCCAATGCTTCGCGCACGCCACAATCCGATCAGGCGCGCTGTAGTCGCTGCCCTGAAATCCGCGCACACGCGCTCGCGCCATCACCGATCCGAGGTACGGGTCTTCGCCTGCGCCCTCGACGATGCGTCCCCAGCGCGCATCGCGTGCGATGTCAACCATCGGCGCGAACGTCCAACGCACGCCCGCCGCCGCCGTCTCTGCCGCCGCGACACTCGCCGCGCGCTCGACCGCCGCCGCATCCCAACTGCTCGCTTCACCGAGCGGGACGGGAAAGACGGTGCGGTAGCCGTGAATCACATCGAATGCGAACAGAACCGGAATCTTCAAACGCGATTCTTTCATCGCGATGCGCTGCAACTCATTCACACGCGACGCGCCGCGCACATTCAAGGTCGAGCCGAGCAGACCCTTGCGGATCAAGTCGCGGTGTTCGGGACGAAAGTTGCCGTTCGCCTCGCCATCGAGTTGCTGAAGCTGGCCGAGTTTCTCCTCAAACGTCATGCGCACCAGCAAAGCGTTGACGCGCTCCTCGACGTCGGTTTGTCGCTGCTGCGCGGGGATGGCAAACGCCATTGAGAGGATGAGGAGAACGGTCAGTAACAAACTTACCGGTTTTAACTTAACGGAGTTCATGCGAGTCTCCTTGCTACAGATTTAGACCTCTTGCTAAAACCAATTGCCATGTTTAGAGGCTTGGCTCGCGCCCGCCGGTGCATGGTTAAATGTCACGGGCAAAGGCGGGCGCAAGCAAGCCTCTAAACAAACAGATTTTTTTACTTTTGCAAGAGATCTATTAACCGCACCGTGATAAATATCCAGGTAAAAGCAAAACTCAGGCAGCAATTCGTTTTGCCTTTTGCCTTTTGCCTTTTACCTTTTTACTTTCTTGGCGGAGTCCGACTAACTGCATGGCGCGGGGTATTTCCGCATTGCGCATAAACCATTGCCATACATTTCCCGTCCGCAGGTTTTCGGCGCTCAGCAATGTGATGCCGACGTCAATTCCGATCACGTCCGGGTTGACCCATCCGGTGTTCGGGTTGAAGGCGTCGGCAAATCCGTACCTGCCGTAGATGCGCTCACCAAACTTTTCATACATCGTGCGTAACGCCGGCACGGAGATGTCGGGTGTAAACATCAGCGAGCCGCCGGCGGCGCACGGCACCACCGTGCCGTCAATCGCCGGGTGGCGCGGCGGCCCGCCCCACGCAACGTAACCTTTGGCGCTGTCGGAAGCCGTGATGCCCCACATGTTCTCCGTATAGTTGGGGAATTGATCCGACAAGTCGAGACAAAATTCTCGGTGCGCGCGCGTCGCCTTCACCGAATTGTCGAAGTAGTTGGTGTATGGATACCAATGCTCACGACGCCCGCGAAAGTCAACCCAGGCGTGCGAGTACTGATGAATGAAAAGCGGAGGGTGCGCGTTCATGTAGTGATAATTCTCGTAGGTGATCCACTTCCGCTCCCACGCCGACCACGCACGTGGTGTGATCGCATGAGTGGGTGAACCGATGGCGAGCAGAAGCAGTATCATTTGCTCGCTGTAGTCGTGCCAGCGATTTGGGATAAAACCCTTTTCGGGATGCCAGCCGTGCGAAAGTAGCGTCGGATGATCGTTCAGCATCCACTGAAAATCGACGCGCTCGTAAATCTTTGTCGCCAATCCGACGATGTCAGGGTCTTTGTTGAAATACTGCCGCGCCGTGAGGACGCCGCCGAGCAACAATGATGTATCAATCGAAGAGATTTCGCTTTGCCAGCGACGTTCGCCCGTCTCGATATCAACGAAGTGATAGAACCACCCATGCTCGTGCGACGACTTGTTCGCGTAGAAATCGAGCGTCGCACGCACGCGCTCGCGCGCTTCATCTTGAGTGACCCAGCCGCGCTCGGCGGCGATGCAGAGAGCGGTCAATCCGAAGCCGGTCGCGGCGCTGCTGGCGATTTTGTAGTGGTTGCTCGTCGGAGGGTACGGCTTGCCATCGGTGAATGAACGGTCGGCAACCAAGCCGGTGCGCGGATCGGCTTGCTCCCAGAAGAAGCGGAACGAGCGGCGGGATAAGTCTTCGAGGAATTTGTCATCCTGTGGCGAAAGGCGAAACGCCGGAACAGAATAATTGTGTTGGCGGTGCGCGATTTGGGAGAGGCTTGCCTGCGGCATTACGAACAGCAGGAGCAGCAGGCAAAGGGCGCGCGTGCGCCGCGACAGATACGCAGAATGTTGTAGCGTTGCGATGAATCTCATGCTCTCTATTAACAACCCTCCGACAATTCATCCGGAGAAGCGCAGTTCTCGACAATCAGAGAAAACTTCCGTCAAATAAACTCGGATCACACGATGTGAGTTGGATGGGAGAAACGCGACCAGGATGTGTGAATGGATGAGCGAGACTGCCTCATCCATTCACACAGAGAATTAGTGAAAAAATTAGAAACGGAAGCGCCCTTGAAGTTCGACGACGCGACCTGAAAGACCGCCGGTCGCTCTGCCGAAGTCGAGGTTGGGAGTGAACGTCCCATTACCGATGTCGAACCGGCCAATCCTCGTCGAGTTGCTGCTGAAACCGAAGGACGCGAGGTTGCGGATGTTGAAGATGTTGAAGAGATTGGCGCGGACCTCGAAGTTCGTTCCTTCTCCAAAGAAACTCGGCAAGCCGGTACGCTTCACGAAACTCATGTCGACATTGAAGTAGCCCGGACCTCTGAATGAATTGCGTCCGATGCCCGGAGGTGCAACTGTGCCGTCGGCTTGTCTAAAGACGGTGAATGAACTGCCGCCGCCGGGAATACTGGTGCCGTTGATGAATGCCTCGTCGGACGTGTCGGTGTCGCCCGACCCGGCATAGCCTTGCGGACGCACAGGTGAAAGATTCGCGCCGCCGGGCGTGCTGGTCGACGCGTCAACAACAGGCGTGAACGGAAATCCGGTGCGATATGTCAGGATGCTGGTCACGGAAAACCCGCCGAGTGCTTTGCCGATGAAGTCGCTGCGTTTGTTGAAGAACGGCAACTCATAAAGACCCGACACCGTCAGAAAATGCTTCACGTCGAAATCCGAAAGACCGCGCTCGGTGCGGTTGTCCTGCGGATACGTTTGATTCGTCGCGAAGCCGGGGCCTTCGTAGGAAAGTTGGTCGATGCTCTTGCTGAAACGATAGTTCGCCTGCACCTGGAAGCCATCCGAGAAGCGTCGTGACAGATTGGCGTTAAGCGCGTTGTAGTTTGAGTTGACATCCGGAGTCGCGAAAAAGACGGCGAAGAATTTAGGGTTGTTTCTGTACAGGAAGTTCTGATTCACAATGCGAATCAGTTTGTGTCCGGCGCTGCCCTGGTAGCCGAGAGTCGCCGTTAAGTCGTAACCCAACTCCTGCTGCACTTCCACCGAATAAGTGTAGACATACGGGTTCGGCAAATCTTGAGGAGCGCCGTAAATTTCGACCGCGCCGTTCACCGCGCCGCCGCTGGCGGGATCAATTCCCTGCGCGAGTGCGGGATTTCTCGGATAGCTCGTCACGGAGTTGCTGCTGCCGACGGCGTAAAGGATTTGACCATCAACAAATGGAGAACCGAAGCCGTCGCCGCCTGCCGAACCTGCCGTGCCGCAACAAATACCGTAGCGCGCGAAGAACGGCGTGTTGCCGCGCACGTTCGCCAGCGGAGCGACGGGAATGCGGTTATACGCGACGCCGAAACCGCCTCGAATCACCGTGCGTTCTTCAGTCACGAAATCGCCGAAGGGTCTGATTCGAGGGCCGTAAGCGAAGCCGATGCGCGGCGCGAAGTTATTGCGGTCGGGTTCGGAGAGTTGATCGACGGGGCGAACCTGGGAATTCACCAACCCCTGCGAACCGAAAAAGAGATTGCTCAAGCGCGAGTCTTTTTCCGCCAGCGGCGAGTAATACTCGTAGCGCACACCGAAATTGAGCGTCAGGTTGGGTCGCGCTTTCCAGTCGTCCTGCACAAATGCGCCGTAGTAGTTGGTGGTGAAGTAGCGTTGCGAATCGGCGGGCAAGCCCGTGCGCGGGTCAGCGTTAATCCCCTCAAAAATCGGCGTGTCATTGGCGAGGTTGAACAGACCTGAGAATGAATAGATCGGACGCGCGCCGCCGGACTGGTCGCTGTTGTCTTGTTCGTTGCGGTATACGACGCCGAACTTCATCGCGTGATTGCCGAGTACTTTGCTTAACGTATCGCTGAACTCGAATATGTTCTGCGCGAAAATGCCCGGCGTGTTTTCACCTTGCGGCGCGCCGAACCTGATTCGATCAAACGGTAGGCCTTCGACCTCGACGCGTGGAATGCCGAAGTTCACACCCGCGTCGGCGGCGCTCTGCTGTTGGTCCTCGGCGAAGCGCGTGGCGTTGACGCGCGCTTCGTTCAGCGTCGTCGGAGAAAGAATAGCGTTGTAGAGGATGGTCCCCGAAGTATTAAGCGGTTGGCGCGGGAGATCGGCAATCAGACGACCTTGCGCGGCGCTGTCACTGCCGAGATTGCTTTGCGGCGTGATGTATGTGCTAAAGGCAAAACTATTACTTTGGTTCAGCGTGTAATCAATCCGCGCGTTGTATTGATTGCCGCGAGTCTGGCTTGGCAAAGCGAATTGAATTTCCTGAATATCCGGGATACCGTCAAACCCGCCACCCGTCGGACTGCTGAACGGCACATACTGACCGCGCGCGCCGGTCAGCGAACCGATATCGAGACCGCCGTTGACGACGCGGCATCGCGCCGGGTCATTATTAAAGGCTCTGCAATTAGGCGTGAAAACATTGATGGTGCGTGGCGTGATGCCTTGTGCGGAGAGGACTTGCGCCGTCACGCTGCCCGGACGAAGCTGCTGCACGAGTTGGCGGTATTGCGCCGTCTCAACGTAAGCCTGCCCCGTGTTTGATGAATTATTGCGCAAGCCTTCATACGAAACGAAGAAAAACAATTTATCTTTGCCGCCGACGGTTGTCGGTCCGCCTTCGCCGAAACGTGGCAGGTAAAGTGGACCGCCAAAACTGCCGCCGAATTGACGGATGTAGTCGTTGACGCGGACGCGCGCGGCGTTGTTCGGACCGGCATATTTATTAAAAGCATTCAGCTTCGGCGAGTTGTATTTGAAGAATGCTGAACCATGAAAATCGTTCGTGCCGTTCTGCGACACGACTCTGATTTGCGCGCCGGAGTTGCGTCCGTCCTCGGCTGAATAACTCGATGAGAGCACGCGAACCTCTTTGACGGATTCCTGATTCGGTGTCACGAGCGCCGCGCCGCCCCAGTTGAAACTGTTGACGCTGACGCCGTCGATCTGGAAGTTGTTGCTCGACAGCCGCTGACCGTTGGCGGAAATCTGGACTTGATTCTCAGTTTGGAAAATCGAATTGTTCGAGCCGCCCGGTCCCGTCGTGTTCGGAAGATTCACCGCGCCGCCGCTGCCGCCCCGTGCGCCGTCGCCGAACACACCGGGTGTTAAGCGCAACAGTTCATACGGGTCGCGCCCGACTTGCGGGAGTTGGCGAATCTCCTGAGTGGAAATCGAGCGCGAGACGCTGCCGTTTTCGGTTTGCAGCGACTGCCCTGAGCTTTCCGTGATCGTTACTGTTTCCGATACCTCACCAGTTGTCAAAATCAGGTCAACGCCCTGTGTCTCTTCGGCGGTGACCGGCACGCTTTCCAGTAATTGTTTCTTGAAACCTTCCTTCTCAGCGCTGAGCGTGTATGTGCCCGGCGCAAGCTGAGAGAAGCGATAAAATCCTTCATCGCTGCTGGTGATCTGCTGTGACTTGCCTGTCTCCGGATTGGTTAATGTGACGGTCGCGCCGGGAACCACCGCACCTGCCGGGTCCGTCACTGAGCCTTGCAGGTTGGCATTAAATTGTGCGCTCGCGCTCGCGCTCGCGAGAAGCACAATCACGCCGCAGACAACCGCGTGAAGAGAATTGAAAATTAGGTGTCGCATCGTAAACCTTTCGTGTTAGAACTTTCCGCACGTTAATAGCGAACTCTTCGGTGAATGTACGGATGGCACGCGAAGAGTCAAAAAGATTCAAATCATTGGAGAGCAAGTTTTGGATACCAAAGTTTATAACAGAATGGAGGGAGACGCGGACGGTTGATCCTTGAATAATTGCTTAATTCGTTTCTGGAGACAGCAAATAACACTGACAAATGAAATTTCCAATGGAAATTGTCGTTACTGCTTTGGTAAGCTGTGGCCCCGATAAAACCATCTATCTTCGTTAATCCCTTTACACCGCAAGCACGCCTGAGGATTGACGCCACGGAAGCTTTGGGTTGGTTTGAGCCGAGGTACACGAACTACGACCGGGCGACGCCGCGTGGCGCAACAGCAATCGATGTCGCCGGATTTATCGCGCATGTTCGTCGCGCGAGTAACAGTTAAAATAATTCATCAAATGAATGGAGCTTAATTGATGCGATACGCAAAGAGGATAGGAGCGGCTTGGATGTTGATGGCGTTGATTGTCGTCGCCGGGTGCGTGAGCGCGCCGCCGACCGAACAAGGCGCGAACACCGCCGGCGGCGCGAACAAAACCGGGCCGGTGAGGATCGGCTTCTCGATGGACACGCTGAAAGAAGAGCGTTGGCAGCGCGACAAGCAACTCGTCGAGCAGCGCGCCAGAGAACTCGGCGCGGAACTGGACGTGCAGGTGGCGAACGGCGATGACTCGGTGCAGACGAAGCAGGCCGACAACATGTTGACGAAGGGCGTGGATGTTTTGATCGTCGCGCCACACAACGGCGAAATCGCGGCCTCGATTGTCGAAGCCGCGCACCGGCAGAAAGTCCCGGTGATCAGCTACGACCGCTTGATTAAAAACTCCGACGTTGACCTTTACGTTTCGCATCAGGTGGAGAAGATCGGCGAGATGCAGGCCAGGTACGCGCTCGACCGCGTGCCGAAAGGCAACTACGTTTTAATCGGCGGCGCACCGACCGACTACAACGCACTGCTCTTACGCAAAGGCCAGATGAACGTCCTCAAGCCCGCGATTGATCGCGGCGACATTAAAATTATCTCCGACCAGTTCGCCAAAGAGTGGAGGGCGGACGAGGCTCTGCGCATCACCGAGGACGCGCTGACGAAGACCGGTAACGAGATTCAGGCCATCGTCGCTTCGAACGACGGCACGGCGGGCGGGGCCATCTCCGCGCTGCCCGCATCGCTCGTCGGCAAGGTGCTCGTGACAGGGCAGGACGCGCAACTCGACGCCGTGCAGCGCATAGCCGAAGGCCGGCAGACGATGACAATTTATAAGCCGATCCAGCCGCTCGCCTTCAGCGCCGTCGAAGCCGCGATCAAACTCGCCAAAGGCGAAAAGGTAGACGCCGCCGACCGCATCAACAACGGCAAGCTCGATGTGCCTTCGATACTTCAGGAGCCAATCGCCGTTGATAAGAATAATTTAGACACGACGCTCATTAAGGACGGCTACCACAAGAGGGAGGAAGTCTACAAAAACGTTCCGAAGTAACAATGGCCTAAATAATGAGCTTGGAGATAGAGCGCCGCAGGCGCGGCAGAGAGTAGCCGGTGGCAGGCCCGTCAGGACGCGGGCGTTGTTTTTTCGATGTTGCCAGGGGCGGCGTGTTCCGCTCCGCTCGACTGCTTGCCATTGGCTACCCTCTGCCGTCCCTTTGGAACTCAAATGTCATCCCCGCGTGGAAGCTTGTTCACGTCATCTTGAAACCTACAAACTATGAAACTCCAGACTCTCCTCGAAATGAAGGAGATTACAAAGACGTTTCCCGGCGTGCGCGCGCTCGACGGCGTGAGCTTTGATCTTCATGCCGGGGAGTTGCACGCGCTTGTCGGCGAGAACGGTGCGGGGAAGAGCACATTGATGAAGGTGCTCGGCGGCGTTTATCCACACGGGAGCTACGGCGGCGAGATTCAACTCGGCGGTGAGATGCAACGCTTCGCTGGTGTGCGCGACGCCGAGAACGCCGGGATCGCCGTCATCTTTCAGGAACTCTCACTGATTAAAGAATTGAGCATTGGCGAAAACATCTTTCTGGGTCGCGCGCCGCGTCGCTTCGGCGTCATTCGTTGGGAAGAGCTTTACAGCCGCGCGCAGAAACTTCTAGACGATCTGCATCTCCCGCTCGATCCGCGTACGCCCGTCGGCAACCTCGGCATCGGTCAGCAGCAACTCGTCGAAATCGCCAAAGCTCTTTCGCAGGAAGCGCACATCCTTGTGCTCGACGAACCGACCGCCGCACTGACCGACGCCGAAGTTGAAACACTCTTTCACATTATCAACAAACTGAAGGCGCGCGGCGTCGGGATGATCTACATCTCGCACAAGCTCAACGAAGTGTTTCGCATAAGTGACCGCATCACAGTGTTGCGCGACGGGCGCACCGTCGGGACGGAGCCGACGAGCGCGCTCGACGAAGCCCGCGTCATCGCTAAGATGGTCGGACGTGAAGTCGGGGACATTTTCCCCGAAGCAGATCACGAACGCGGCGACGTGGTGTTTGAAGTGCGCAACATGACCGTCGAAGACCCGAACATCAAAGGCAAGCTGCTCGTCAACAACGTCAGCTTCGCGGTGCGGCGCGGCGAAGTGCTCGGCGTCGCGGGATTGATGGGCGCGGGACGCAGTGACCTTCTGATGGGAATCTTCGGCGCACACGCGGGGCGCGTTACCGGCGAGGTGTCAATCAACGGCGAACGCTTACGCATCACGCGCCCGTCCGATGCGATCAAGCGCGGCATCGCCTTCGTCACCGAAGACCGCAAACGCTTTGGCCTCATTCTCGACCAAACGATTCTCAACAACATGACGCTCGCGGGATTGACGAAACTCTCCGGGCGCTTCGTCACCGACACCGACGCCGAGGCCGCAGCAGGTGAGCGCGCGATGAAAGACCTTCGCGTTAAGGCCAACTCCGTCTTCACCGTCGTCGGCACGCTGTCGGGCGGCAATCAGCAGAAGGTCGTGCTGGCGAAGTGGCTTCTGACGGAGCCGCGCGTCCTCTTCCTCGACGAGCCGACACGCGGCATTGATGTCGGCGCGAAACAGGAGATTTATGCGCAGATCAACGCGCTCGCCAAAGAAGGACTCGCCATCGTGCTCGTCTCTTCGGAACTGCCTGAAGTGCTCGGCCTCTCCGACCGCGTGATGGTCTTGCACGAAGGCCACGTTACCGGCGAGTTCAAGCGTCGTGAGGCGACGCCGGAAGCGGTGATGGCGTGCGCGACGGGGCACACAAAACGGGCAGCTTAAACGATGAAGGATGAACGCAGAACGATGAATGAAGAAACACCTAGCGACTTGCGTGCCCGCACGAAGGCCTTTGCGTTGAGTAATCATTCGTTTGTATGCGTCCCTTCATAAAACAACAGAGGCTCAGGTAATAGGCAAGCAAGTTTTGCGAAGTGGAATATCCGTAGGTGCACACTACCGAGAAGCTAAACGAGCAAGATCAACAGCCGAGTTCATCAGCAAAGTAGAGGTTATATTGCAAGAGCTTGAAGAGACCGTTTACTGGCTTGAACTTCTAGGTGATAGTGAGATCTTCCCTTTCACAAGACTAGAAGATTTATGTCATGAAGCCGATGAGTTAACCGCGATTCTTGTGTCTTCGGTGAAAACCGCTAAGCAGCGAAAGTAAGGTCGGATTAATTCATCGTTCCTCGTTCCGCGTTCATAGTTTCAAAAGGTTGATTATGAGTCATCCAGCCAACGAGCCTGTCGCTGATCGTCCGCTGACGAATTTGGACGTGTCGCCGCCGGGCGTGTCGGCGGAGGGCGCGGCGCAGTCGAAGATCGGTCGCTTTCAATTGCCGACCGAATCCCTGCGCGCGTACACGATGCTGTTCGCGCTCGTCGCTATCTGGGTTTTCTTTCAGTGGGCGACCGTGGACACGAGGTATCCTTACGGACTGTTCCTCAATCCGATTAACTTCTCGAAGCTTTTACAGCAGATGGCGGTGACGGGCGTGCTCGCCGTCGGAATGTTGATGGTGATCGTCGCGGGGCAGATTGATTTGTCGGTCGGCTCAGTCGTCGGGCTTGCCGGGGGCGTCGCCGCGATGACGCAGGATTGGGGGCTAGCTCCAACACTCGCTTCGGCAATCATCATCGGACTCGTGATCGGCGCGGTGCAGGGAACTCTCGTCGCCTACGCGAATATCCCGGCGTTCATCGTCACGCTCGGAGGATTGCTCGCGTGGCGCGGCGTGATCTTACGTGTTAGCGAGGGCGAGACGATTCCCGTCGCGCTGCCGGTCTTCAGATCGCTCGGTAGGGATTACATCGCACCATCCATCGGAATTGCTTTGGCAGCCGTCGCTATCGCCGCCGTCGTGTGGTTGACCTTGCGGCGCAGCAGCGCGCGGCGGCGTCATGGATTGAAGACTTTGGGGATGGGGGCGACGGTGGCACGCATTGCCATCCCGGCGGTGCTGATCGCCGTCTTTACTTATTTGATGAACACTCAAGGCGGTGTCCCCATCCCCGTCATCGTGCTCCTCGCGGTCGCTTTGTTGGGAGCGTTCCTGACGCAGAGCACGACCTTCGGGCGTTACCTCTATGCTATCGGCGGAAACCCGGACGCGGCGCGTTTGTCGGGCATTAGTTTGCGCAGGCACATTCTGGCGGCATTCTGTTTGATGGGCGCGCTCATCGGCGTCGCCTCGCTGCTTCACACGGGGCGCGTCGGCGGCGCGTCGCCGGACGCCGGGAGCTTAATGGAGTTAGACGCGATTGCGGCGTGCGTCATCGGCGGGACGAGTCTAATGGGCGGGCGCGGCACGGTCGGCGGCGCGATGCTCGGCGCGCTCATCATGGCGAGCCTCGATAACGGCATGTCGCTCCTGGGCGTGCAAAACTCGACGCAGTACATTATTAAAGGCGCAGTGCTCGTCGCCGCCGTCGGCTTCGACATGCTGGGTCGCCGGCGCGGGTAAGCTGAAAATCCGTGCGATGTAATGATTAAGTTGTCCTCTATCGAAGAAGACTGGAAGAAAGGATTTAACCGCAGAGGACGCAAAGGAGATCAGCAATACTTTGCTCTGTTCGCGTTCCTCTTGGCGTGCTTTGCGGTTAAGAAGTCCTAGCTCAGACTGGTATGCAACTCGGGGTTAGATGTAAGAAATGGTGGCCGCTGATGGATTCGAACCATCGACCCCTCGCGTGTGAGGCGAGTGCTCTACCGCTGAGCCAAGCGGCCAAACCTTTTTTCAGAAGAGCGGCATGCTAACAAAGCATTCGCGAAAGCGTCAAGCACAGCACATTCAAGGCAAAAGTAACAACTAGTCATGACGAGGCTTTGGTTTGATCTTGATACCGAAAACCTTTTCCTGATGCATTTAGCTTGTGCTCACTCGCCGCGGTCACTCAAGTATCTGAGCAAAAGTTTTCCGGGATAAGAGTTGAACAAATATCCCACCTTGGATGACTTTCACTTTTGCCTTTTTACTTGGCTTCCTCACCCGCTTCCTCTTCGCCGAGTGGTGAATCCTCGGCGGAGGCCGGGCCGCTGGTATTGGTGCGAACCGTGTTCACGTTCGAGTCAATAAAGAAGTGGCGCTTGCCGGTGACAGACAGCCCCTCCTTCTGCTGCGGGTCGGCGTTGATGCTGAAGCTCGGCGGCTGGCTGGAAGATTTCGGGACGATCTTCATCGTGTACGTGTAGCCGTCGATGACCGGTTCGTCGCCGCGGAAGCGCTTGTCAAGCGAGCCGCTTTCGATGATCTGGTCGAACGTGCCATAGCTCGTGCGGCCACGCGTGTTGAAGTAAGCCCGCTGCTCCAGTTGGATGGTCTTTAAGTTTTGAATCGCGGCGCTCTCGTTCGCTGATATCGTTAGGTTGCGCCACGCCGGGACGCCGACGCCGACGAGGATGCCGATGATGGCGATGGCGATCATCAGTTCGACAAGCGAAAACCCGCGCTCGCTTGCCCTTCGTTTCATTTCTCTGTTCATGATTGCTTTCTCCCGCCTCTGTACACGGAGTGGGGCGTTTTTGGTTCCAAAATCGGTAGAGGGAGCAGACAATGATTGCACGATGACTGCACTCAAGAAGGCGTCTAAGATGATCCTTGATGCCGTTCCAAGACGCGCCGATTTTACTACAACGGGGTGAGCGAAGTCACACCGACGGCTTTTGATGGACAGCGACCCGAGACGTTGGCGACCTGCCACCGCACCGCTTGGTCGTCAGATTTTTCCGCGTGCGGCGTCGTGGTCGAACATGTAGAATGATGGCCGGAGCGAAAACACCTTCATGAAGATTCTACAGACGGCGCGGGGGGCGGAAGAATCGCGCGAGTCCGCCTCTGCGGAGAGCATCGCGCAACTGCGCGCCGCCGTCGAAAGCGTCATCAAGGGGAAACCCGAAGCGGTGCAACTCTCGGTCGTCGCGTTGCTCGCGGGCGGGCATCTGTTGATCGAAGACGTGCCCGGCGTGGGTAAGACGACACTCGCGCATGCCCTCGCACGCGCTCTCGACTGTACGTTCCAGCGCATCCAGTTCACCTCTGACCTGCTGCCGTCGGACGTCATCGGCCTCTCGATGTATGACGAGCGCACCGGCGCGTTCGAGTTCAAGCGCGGCGCGATTTTCGCTAACGTAGTGCTCGCCGACGAGATTAACCGCACCACGCCGAAGACCCAGTCGGCGCTGCTTGAAGCGATGGCCGAAGGGCACGTCACCGTCGAGGGCACGACTCACCACCTGCAAGCCCCGTTCATCGTCATCGCGACGCAGAATCCGATTGAGCACCACGGCACGTATCCGCTGCCGGAGTCGCAGGTTGACCGCTTCATGTTGCGCCTGCGGATCGGCTACCCGGAGTTCGATGTCGAGAAAGAAATTTTGCGTGACCGCGAGCGTGGGAACCCTTTGGATCATGTGCGCGCGGTGATGTCGGGCGCGGATGTAGTGGAATTGCAGCGGGCCGTCGGGGGCGTGCGGGTCGATGACTCGCTGGTCGATTACCTGATGCGGATCGTGGCCGCGACGCGCGACTCAGAGATGCTCGACCTCGGCGTCAGCCCGCGCGGGACGCTCGCGTTGTTCCGCGCCGCGCAGGCGCTCGCATTGACCGAAGACCGCGACTACTGCGTGCCCGATGACATCAAGCGCCTCGTGCTCCCCGTCTTCGCCCATCGCCTGCTGGTCAACTCGCGTTTCTCCTCGTCGCTCAACCGTCGCAGCGAAGAGGCTGAAGCCGCGTTGCGCGAGATTATGAAGACGGTCAGCGTGCCGATCTGAACGAAAGGTTCCGCGCCGCGCGTTTGATTCACGGATACGGCAACAAAATTAAGCCTGCAATAAAACGAAAGTCGCGCTGATTCTTCGTAATCAACGCTTCGTTATGCACCAGAGCAGTTGCCCCAATCAATCCGTTAGCAATCAACAACCCGTGACTCAAAAAATACTGTTCTAACAACTCGACCGCACGGTCAGAAATTTCGTCGGTGATTTTCAGAATATAGCCAAAGTTGAAGTTTCCTCAAATCGCAACAAGCAATCAATCGCATCGTCGTTGCCACGTGCTACATCAATTAAAATATCCGTGTCAACAATAGTTAAATTCATCTCATCTGCCCCAATGTTTTTCACGGATGTTGCGAACCCAAGCCGTGCTGTCTTGCATATCCTCGCGGTCTCGCCACATTCCAACGAAACTTTCCGCTTTCAAGTCAGAAGCGGGCGCAGTTTTGATGGGGTGCGATGATTTGTAACGCTGGCGCAAAAAGACGACAAAATCTTCAATCTGGCGTTGCGCCTCAAGAGGCAAAGCATTGATTTCACGTAGAATTTCTTCGTTCGTCATAAATCCTCCACTTTTATTTTGGCGCATCCTCTGAATATGTCAATCTTGCACTTGCGCGGCAATAAAAACAAGAAAGACGCCGAACTGAGTGTTATGAGGTGGAGGAGTTATCTGAATCAGTGGCGAGGGCCGATTCTTGGCACGCTGACGGTGTTCGGTGGCATCGGTGCGGCTATTTTGACGGTGGCGGCGCGGCGCAGTGGCGAGTTGGAGTTGGCGCGCCTCGGCGCGATCACGGCGCTGGTCTTCGCCGCGTTGATGATTCTCTTCGTCGTGCCGCCGTTGACCCGCTCGGCCCGCCTCGAAGCGATGCGCATCGACCTCCCGGTGCAGATCACTGGCGGTGGATGGATTTTCATCGGAGTCTTTCTCGTCGTCGCGTTCGCGGCACTGAACACCGGCAACAACCTCCTCTTCCTAATCTTCTCGCTGCTGTGTTCGACGCTCTTTGTGGCGTGGGCGGCGGCGCGTTCATCGCTCAGAGATTTGGTGGTGTCGGCGCGCTTTCCCGACCACATCTTCGCGGGCGAAGCTGCGCCGGTGATCGTCACCCTTAGCAACACGAAGCGTGTGCTGCCCTCGTTTTCGATTCTGGTCGAGGCGCGACACCGCATCGAAGACACTGTGACGAATCCGTGGGCGCGACGGTGGGCGCGTCCGCGTTATGCCAAGCGTGTGCTCGCATATCTGATGTACGTTCCGCGTCGCGCCGGTGTCGAACAGCGCGTCGAGCAGATATTTCCGCAGCGTGGGCATGTGCTGATTACCGGCTTTGAACTCTCGACGCGATTCCCGTTCGGCTTCTTCCGACTGCGCCGACGCCTCAGCGCGCGACAAGTTGATTTAATCATCTACCCGAAGCCGGAACCGGCGGGCGATGAGTTGCACCTGCTGCCGATGAACGCCGGGCGCATCACGTCGGCGCGGCGCGGCACCGGGCACGACCTTTATTCTCTGCGCGACTATCAAGCGCAAGACGACATGCGGCACATCGATTGGAAAGCGACGGCGCGGACACGCCGCCTCATCGTCCGCGAGTTTGCCGCCGAGGACGAGCGGCGCGTTCACATCATTCTCGACACGCGGTTGCACGAGGAAGCAGACGGGCACGGCGACCGGTCAGTGAAGGACGGTGATCGAGAGGTGGAGCGTGGCCCGAACGTCGGGCGTGACCGAGCGGTGCAACACAGTAAGGAGCGCAATGAAGAGGTGAAGTCGGGCGATGCTCTAGCGGCGCGGTTCGAGCGTGGCGTGACGGTGGCCGCGTCGCTCACCGCGCACTTCATCGACGAGCGCGCCGAGGTGCGTCTGACGCTCGGGACAGAGGCGGGCCGTTACGGCGTCGGTCGTGAACATCTCTATGCTTCGCTGCGCCGCCTGGCGCTGGTCGCGCCGGATTCTTCGGCAGCCAACGACGAACCACCCGCCGCGCACTGGCAGCGCCTCGCTCCCCAATCACGCGAAGCCAGTGGCAACCACGTCATCCTGTTGACCACCGCCGCGCCCGGCTCGATCCCTTCCAACATCTGGCGCACGTCGCATGTCATCTATGTGTGAATGTTTTTGAGCAGTTGCTCTGCGGCAGCCTCGCCGCTGCGGATGCAATCTGGAATCCCTGCGCCGCCGTAGGCGTTACCGGCGAGTTGCAGTGTCGGGAGGTTAGAGAGGCGTTGATGAATCCTCTCAACCCGCGCGATGTGCCCGAGGTGATACTGCGCCATAGACTTCGGCCACTTTTCGACAAGCGCGAAGAGCGGAGGGCGTCCGATGCCGAGCAGATCGCGGAGGTCTTCGCGCACCGCGCGCGTCAACGCTTCTTCGTCGAGTGCGAATGTCTCCGGTTGTAGTGCCCCTCCGACGAAAGCTCGCAACAACGCATAGCCATCCGGCGCGCGCCCCGCGAACTTGACGCTGCTGAATGTGCAGGCGAGCGTCGTGCGGCGTTCGATGAACGGCACCACGAAGCCGAAGCCGTCGAGCGGGTGCGGGATGTCGGCGCGACGGTATGCGAGGTTGACCGTCGTGGTCGAAGCGTATTCGATGCCGCCAAGTTCACCAGCAAGCGGCGCGTCCACATCGCGGAGCAAACTTGCCGCCGCGTGAGCCGGAAGCGCGAGGCAGACCGCATCGGCTTCAATGATTCCTCGCGCCGCCGTGTGGAGATTCCAACGTCCTGATTGATCATTAAAATTCAGCGACTCGACCTTCGTATTCACATGAACCGCGCCACTTGGCAGCAGCGACGCGAGCCGGTCGGTAAGCATCTGCATCCCGCCGTCGAAGGAGAGGAACAGGCTGTAGCGTGCGCCGCTGGTGCCGCGCGCGACCTGTGCCGACTGTCCTCGTTGCGCGCGCCACATCGCGAGAATCAGACTGCGGTCGGTCCGCTCCATCTCCAGAAATCGCGGCATCGTCGCGCGTAAACTCAAACGTTCCGGATCAGCGGTGTAGATGCCACCGACCATCGGCTGCGCCATTCGTTCGAGCGCCTCCTGCCCGAACCGACGACGGACGAACTGCGCGAGAGTTTCGTCGTCAGAGCCGTTCGCGCCCGCACGACGCGGGAGAATCAAATCGAGCGCCATCCGCGCCTTGCCCGTCCAACTGAAGATGTCGGATGTGACAAAGGGCAGGAATCGTGACGGTGCGAGCAGTTGAAATCCTTCGGGCGTCGGGTGCAGGCGACCACCGCGCACGACGAAGCTGCGACGGTGCGCGTCTCCTGTCTCGATCAAATGCGCGCCGAGGCCGATCTTTTTCGCGAGCTCGACAGCTTCAGGTTTTTCAGAGATGAATGAGTCAGGGCCGCCTTCGAGCAGAAATCCGTCGCGGTGCTGTGTGTGGATTGTGCCGCCAAGTCGCGCGCCGGCTTCGAACAGCAGGACTTCGAGCGGTCGTTCGCGTCGTGCACCGTGTTCCATCAGACGGTGCGCCGCCGCGAGACCACTGATGCCACCGCCGATCACGACGACACGCCTGTAAGAAAGTCTGGAGTCTGGAGTCTGGAGTCTGGGGTCAAAAACCACTGCGCCAACCTCCTAACGACAAGCTCAGCTTCGAGACTCTCCCGACTCCAGACTTCATAGAGGCTTTGACTCCCGACTTTAAACTTCAGACTCCAGACTTCATCATCATGCAGCAATCGACCGGGCAGATGTCGTGGCTCGCGCCGTAAATGCCGAGGGCACGGCGGACGGGCGCGTCTGACATGCGTTCGACGATCAACTCGCGGATCATCTCGATGAACGTCGGGTGCGTGCCGACGGTCGCCGCGCGGATCATGTTGAGCCCAGTCTCTTCCGCGAGCGAGCGCGCTTCGGTGTCGAGATCGTAGAGCACTTCCATGTGGTCGGAGATGAAGCCGATAGGCGCGATGATGACGTCTTCGGCTCCGGCAGCTTTCAACTCTTTTAAGTAATCGCAGATGTCGGGTTCGAGCCAGGGTTGCGTCGGCGGCCCGCTGCGGCTTTGAAAGACAAGTTTCCAGCGATCATCGCTCATGTCGCCCAAACCTTCGACGACAAGGCGGCAGGTTTCAAGCAACTGCGCTTCGTAGTTACAGTTCGTCGCCATCGTCATCGGGATGCTGTGTGCGGTGAAGGCGATGCGTGCCGCGCCGCGTCGTTCTTCGGGCACGCGGTCGAGGGCGGCGCGGATGTTTTCGACGTTCGGCTCGACGAAACCGGGATGGTTGTAGTAGACGCGCAGTTTATCAATCTGCGGCGCGCCCGCTCCGACCTCAGGCTGCGCCCGCGCGATGTCTTCGCGGTACTGGCGGCAGCCGGAGTAGGAACTGTATGCCGAGGTGACGAACGCGAGCGCACGCTTGATGCCGTCATCTTTCATCTGCCGGAGCGTATCGGCGAGCATCGGGTGCCAGTTGCGGTTGCCCCAATAAATCGGAAGGTGCGGGCCGTGCGCGTCCAACTCCTGTTGCAGCGCGGAAATCAACTCGCGATTCTGCGCGTTAATCGGGCTGACGCCGCCGAACATCTCGTAATGGTGCGCGACCGCCACCATCCTCGCACGCGGCACGTTCTTCCCGCGCAGCACGTTTTCAAGAAACGGCATCACCTCATCGATGCCTTCGGGGCCGCCGAAGGAGACAATCAAAATTGCGTTATAAGGCTGATTCATGGAAAGCAAAACCTCAAAGAAAATGATGAATTCGGAACGATGAACAATAAATAAAAAGCAGTTCTGATTATCCATTATTTCTTCGTTGACTAAGTTCGTGAACCGCATCGACCAGCGCGATGACGTTTTCGACCGGTGTCTCCGGCAGGATGCCGTGGCCGAGGTTGAAGATGTGGCCGGGGCGATTCCCGGCGTACTCAAGAATGCGTCCGGCATGAGCGCGCACCACTTCGACGTTCGAGAAGAGCGCGACGGAGTCGAAGTTGCCCATCACCGCCACGTCGCCGCCGAGCCGTTGCCACGCTTCGTCAAGACGCACGCGCCAGTCGAGTCCGATCACGTCGCCGCCGGCCTCGCGCATCAATTCAAGCAATGCCGCCGTGCCTGTGCCGAAGTGAATGACGGGTGTTCCCAGCGTGACGCTCTGAATTACGGCGCGCGTGTGCGGCAGCACGTACTTGCGGTAGTCGTCGGGGCTGAGCGCGCCGACCCATGAATCGAAGAGTTGCACAGCCTGTGCGCCCGCCGCGATCTGCGCGTTTAAATACTTGCCGAGCGCGCGAGAGATGAGAGACATCATCTGATGCCACACGCCGGCGTCGGTGTACATCAGCGTCTTCGTCTGGATATAGTTTTTCGACGAGCCGCCTTCGATAATGTATGAAGCGAGCGTGAACGGCGCGCCCGCGAAACCGATCAGCGGCAATCCGGGACGCAGTGCTCGGCGCGTCAGTCGAATCGCGTCGTTGACGTAACCGAGAGAACTGATGTCCTCGACTTCGCGAAGGCGGTCAACGTCCCGCCCTGAGCGCACAGGGTTATGAATCACCGGCCCCTCGCCTTTCGCGA
Source organism: Acidobacteriota bacterium (assembly GCA_030859785.1). GTDB lineage: Bacteria > Acidobacteriota > Blastocatellia > Pyrinomonadales > Pyrinomonadaceae > JACDEG01. The sequence continues at coordinate 9,831 of JALZJL010000287.1, read as the reverse complement.
ATTCAAGATCGAGGCCCATCGGCTCAAGAATCAGCAGGATGTCGGCGAAGATAATCGCGGCGTCGACGCCCAAACGTTCGGCAGCGTAGACCGTCACTTCCGCCGCCAACTCAGGCGTCTTACACAATTCGAGGAACGATGTGCGCGCACGCACCTCTCGATACTCGCGCATGTATCGCCCGGCCTGTCGCATCAACCAGACCGGCGTAAATGGCACCGGTTCGCGGCGGCAAGCGCGCATGAACGGACTATCATGCAACTCCGGCGATGTGCTGACAGCAGCAGTTTCGACTGTCAACTTAGCGGTGTCGGTCGCCGTCGCCGACTGCCTGCCGGCTATTGATTCATCGTGAGGCATGGTGCCGTATGACCCTTCACGCGGATTAGTCTGAAACATGAAGCGTGATTATGCCGTTTAGTCTTTCCGTTAAGTTCGCGCCTTCATGACGAAATGATTCGCGGTCTGCTCCACTGAAACAGCCTACAACACCGTATCGCGCGGGCGGTAGCCGCCTGGCCCGAAAAATTGTTGCCACAAAAACCGGCGGTGCGGTGTTTATCACACGAAGGCGGGCAAATGAGTCAACCAGCAAAAGCCTTGAGCTACTCTGTCCCAGAGACCATCGACCCGGCATCTCCCTCTACGGTTTTTGACGAGGCGTTTATGCTGCATCACCGCGCCGTCTACCGCACGGCGTATGCGCTTGTGCGGGATGCCGGACTGGCGGAAGACGTCACGCAGGAGGTCTTCCTGCGGCTCTATCGCCATCTCGACGCGGTGCCGGGCGAAGAGTTGCTGCGGGCGTGGCTGCTGCGGGTCTGTATCAATACGGCGCGGAACACGCTACGTGGCCGGAGTCGTGCGACGGCGCGCGAAGAAGAGTTTGCCAAAGTCGCGATTGGGGCGGACGGACTGACCGCGCCGCTCGATGTTGATTACGAGCGGCGCACCGAGATTGAGGAAGCGCGCCGCGCGCTGGAACATATCAAAGAGCCGATGCGGAGTTGCCTGCTGTTGAAACAACAAGGACTTTCATATCGCGAAATCGCCGGCACGCTGGCCCTCAACGAAACCAACGTCGGGAGCTTGATCGCGCGCGGGCGCAAGGAGTTTATCAGGGTGTACGGCAAGATCGGAGGTCGTCGATGACGAACCAATGTCTGGACGAAGGCGTGCTGCAAAGCTACCTGGACGGCGAACTTTCTCCCGTCGAGACGAACGACGTGGCGTTGCACCTCGCGCATTGCGCGTTGTGTACCGCGGCGATGCGTGAGTCCGAGGATGAGTTGGATTTCTTCGCCGGCATCTTTTGCGCCAGGTCGCAGACGCCGGTGCCGTCTGAGAGTTTGCGCGCGCGCCTCGACGCCGCTATCGCCGAGCAGGGAACACGTCACAATGGATCGCTGCCGCATCGCGCCGTCAACCGCGTGCGTGAGTGGCTCGCGGTCTTGGCGACATCGCTTGCGGCGGTGTCGTGGCAGCACCGCGCCGCGTTCGCGTCTCTGGCGGCGGTCGCCGTCTTCGGTGTGATCTTCGGCTCGCTAGTCTGGCGGGACTCTAATACGGATCGCGGGACCGACGTGTCGCACACCACCACCAACACCGCTCCCACACCCGTCGTAGAGTCATCATCAATCACAACTGAACAGGCATCGGTGTCTACTACGGGGTTGAATCCGAAACCTGGCGACGCACCGATTCAAAGATTGGTGCCGGGCGACGTTCAAGCCGTGAACCGTGCCATCATCAGTCACCGCAACCCGACGCGCGTGAATCGGACGCTCGCGTCTGAGGCTCGTCATAATGTTAAAGCGACAGACGTGGCTTTACTGCCCGGTGAAGGGGAGTATCTGAGAACTATCAACTCGTTGTCGAAGGTCGTCGAGCGCGGCGGCGATGAATCGTTGCGGCCCGCGCTACGCGCCGATTACGAGCGCAACGTCGCGGTCATCGATAAAGCGATCAGCGAGACGCGCCGTGCGGTGCGACGCAACCCGAAGGATCGAGATGCCGCCGAGTTTTTGTTCGCGGCTTACCAGAACAAAATTGATTTGATGAACGCGGTCGCCGACCAGCCACAGGTCGCCGCCATCGGACGTTAGTGCCGGATGCTGATGTCGGATATCGATGCGAAGCTTAATGAAAATTTTTGTTCACATGAAATTGTTTTGTGCGCTGGCCGCCGTCACGGTGCTGTTTGCACCCGCCGCACCGGCCACACGCGGCGGCGCGTCGACTGCTCGCGCGTCAGGCTCTGCGTCCGAGGATGATTCGGAAAAGATTGAGCGCCGAGTCGCGGTCGAGCCGACGGTCACCGTGGCGCTATGCGTTGCGTCGGGCGATGTGATCGTGCGCGGCTGGGACCGACGCGAGGTGCGGGCCAGTTCCGCCGACGCCGGGCAACTTCAATTGAAACTAAACGAAGCGCCTAACCGCGCGGAGGCAGCAACGGCGGGTGGCCGCGTCGAAGTGCTTGTGTCCGATGATGAAGAGGACAACGTTTCGTCTGGTGCGTGCGGCGGCTCAGCGGACATCGAGTTGGACGTGCCACGCGGCGCGACCGTCATCCTGAAAGTCGGGAGCGGCGACTTGGACGTTTCGGATGTCGCGACGGCGCAACTGCGCAGCGGCGACGGCGGCATCGAGGTGCGTAATGTCACCGGTGGCCTTGACGTGGTAACGGTGAGCGGCAACATCTTTCTGAAGGGAAGCGGCGGGTCGGTGCGTCTGCGCACGGTGGGCGGCGACATCGAAGCGTCTGAGGCACGCACCACTGCGACCGGCGATGTTTTCAGCGTCGGCACGACGAGCGGCGGCATCACTCTGGAGGATATCGCGCACACGCGCGTCGACGCTTCGAGCACCAGCGGCGACGTCCACATGACGGGAAGTCTGGCGCGCGGCGGCATCTACAAATTCAAATCTCATTCCGGCAACGTCACGCTCGAACTCCCCGGCGACGCTTCATTCAACGTCAACGCCCGCGTGGTCATGGACGGAGAGATCATCACCGATTTTCCCATCAAGAGTCAGGGAGGCCCCGCGCCACTCACCGGGTTCTCCGCCGGCCGCCTCACCGGCAGCGTCGGCAAAGGCGATACCGAGGTCAACCTCTCGTCCTTTAACGGCACTCTCTACCTGCGCAAAAAACAGTGAACTCTCTCGTGCCTGTTGTCTTCTTTAACTCCGTCAAGCATTCGTACAAGTAATTATTTGCCACAAAGCATTTCGCCGCGGTGTTCATTTAACAAGAGACGGCGAGCAGGATAGCCGCGCGATTGAAGTTAAGACGCGCCGAATTTCACAGAAGAATCAACGAGGATGACGAAGATGCGAACAATTAAAACAATCGGTTTGGCGACGGTGTTGACAGCTTTGATGGCACAGTTGGTCGGGGCGTGTGTCCCTCTTCAAAGATTGTCGGAGACGGTCGCGCAGAGTGTTGACGGTCAGGCGGTCACAGCCGCGGGAGGTGTCGGCGAAGACGAAGCGCAAGCGGAAGATTTCCGTTGGCGCGGGACCCTGGCGACGGGTCGCCTGATTGAAATTAAAGGCGTCAACGGCAGTGTGCGCGCGGAGCCGTCGACGGGCGGTGAAGTCGAAGTCACGGCCGAGAAGCGCGGTCGCCGCAGCGACCCGCGCGCGGTGCGTATTCAAGTCGTCGAGCATGCCGAGGGCGTGACGCTCTGCGCCGTGTATCCGAGCAGTGACTCGAACAAACCGAACACCTGCGAGCCGGGCAACGGCGGGCGCTCGAACGTTAATAACAACGACGTCAAAGTTGATTTCGTGGTTCGCGTTCCGGCGGGCGTGCGCTTCAGCGGGAGGACGGTGAATGGCGGAGTGCGGGCCGAATCGCTCACCGCCGACGCGGAAGCGCGGACGGTCAACGGCGACGTGCGCGTTTCTACGACGGGAACGGCGCGGGCGCAAACCGTCAACGGGTCGATCACCGCTGCGATGGGGCGTGCGGACTGGGCGGGCCGTCTGGAGTTTGAGACCGTCAACGGCAGCATCGACTTGACCCTGCCGGGAAACGCTGGCGCCGAGGTGCGTGCCGAGACGGTCAACGGCGAGATTGTCACCGACTTTCCAATCACCGTCGAGGGACGCTTCAGCCGCCGCCGCCTCAACGGTACTATCGGTGGCGGCGGTCGTGAACTCCAATTAAAGACCGTCAACGGGAGCATTGAGATTCACCGCGGACAGTAGCCGTGCAAGTAGTCGCGTGGCAATCATTCCGCGCGCGCAGGTTGAGCCGAACAGTTGGCAACAATAGATCAAACGTAAAGGCGAACGATGATTATGAAGAAGCGATTTTTATTACTTGCGGTCGCGATGCTCGGCGCGGTGCTTGGCGGATCGAGCCGGGCACGAATGTTCTCGCCCGAAGATGTGGAGGCACAGGCAGGCGGAAAGGTGCGCGACGAATTCCATCAGACCTACCCGCTGTCGGGGGCGAACGGGCGGGTCAGTCTGGAGAACATCAACGGCGCGGTGCGCGTCGCGGTGTGGGACCGTAAAGAGGTGCGCGTCGACGCCGTGAAGCGCGCTGACACGCGCGAACGTCTTGACGAAGCCCAGATCAAAGTTGATGCCGACGCCGACAGCATTAGTATCAAGACCGAATACCCACACTCGTCGATGCGCCACGACAGGAACGACGGTGAGCGTCACCACAACGCGGCGTCGGTCGATTACACGCTGACCGTGCCGCGCGGCGTGCGGCTCGACAAGATTGAGATCATCAACGGGGCCGTCGACATCCAAGGCGCCACGGGATTCGTCCACGCTTCGTCGATCAACGGGCAGGTGACGGCGCGCGGGCTGACCGGCGAAACGAACCTCTCCGTCATCAATGGCCGACTCGAAGCGACCTTCGACCGCCTCGACGATGCGAAGCCGATCACGTTGGCCTCGGTCAATGGCCCGTTGACGCTGACGGTTCCTTCGAATGCGAACGTCGAGTTGCGGGCGTCGACGATTCACGGCGCGATCAATAATGATTTCGGCCTGCCGGTGCGGCGCGGCGAATACGTCGGGAGCGATTTGGCCGGCGTGATTGGGCGGGGCGGCGCTCGCGTCAAGCTGTCAAGCGTCAATGGCCCGATCAGCATCAAGCGGGCGGCGGACGGTCGCGCGGCGAGTGCAGCGAGAAATCTTTTATCCGAAACAAGGGGAGATTTTGATGGCCTCATTGATAGGCAACAGCTTGAGCGAGACGTTGAGCAAGCGACGCGTGAAGCACAACGCGAGGTCGAGCAGGCGACACATGAAGCACAGCGCGAGGTTGAGCAGGCGATGCGCGAATCGCGGCGCGATATCGAGCGAGCGACGCGGTTAACGGAAAAGGAGCAGCAACGCATTGCCCGCGAGGCTGAGCGCACCGTTCGCGAAGCACAACGCGACATCAATACCGCGGAGATTACGCGCCAGGCAATCCACGAGGCCCGCCGCGAACTCGACGAGCAGCGCACCGTCATCACGCGCGAAAAAGATTTGGTGACCCGCGGGCGCTCCGGTGACGAGCCGCGTCGCATCGAGCGCGAAACGAAATCATTCCCAGTCAGCGGTGTCCCGCGCGTGCGCGTCGAGACATTCGACGGCCCCATCACGGTGCGCGCGTGGGATAAGCCGGAGGTGTCGTACACCGCTGTCAAGCGCGCTGCCGACGATCAGGAAATGCGCGGCGTACGTCTGACGGCGACGCAAAACGGTTCACAGATTGCGATCAGTGCCGAGTTTGATAAGAACTTTAGTCGCGAAGTCGTCAAGCGCGATGATCGCATGGTCGCGTTCAACTCCGGCGCGTCGGTCGAGTTGGAAATCTATGTCCCACGTAGTGCGTCGTTGAAAGTATCTTCCGGCGATGGCCGCCTTCGCGTCGAAGGCGTTAGCGGCGACATTGATTTGCACACCGGCGACGGGCCGATAGATGTCTCGGACGCGGGTGGGACGCTGCGCATCGACACCGGCGACGGGCAGATTCGCATCTCCGACTTTGACGGCACGGCTGAGGTGCGCACCGGCGACGGACGAATCACGCTCGACGGTCGCTTCGGGCAACTGAACGCCGAAACCGGCGACGGCTCAATCTCACTCGCGATGCCAGCCGACGCCGATGCCACCATCGAAACGGATGCCGAATCAGTCGTCAACGACGGACTCGGTACGGCGGAAGGAGCGGACGACTCCGAGGCGCGCACGCGGCGCTGGCGCGTCGGGGGCGGCGGAAAGTTAATCAAACTTCGCACCGGCGACGGGCGGATTATTCTGCGCGCGAAGCGTTAACGGAAGTGTCGGCCCGCGCGTCTTTGTAAGTTGAGTAAGATGAGTTAAGGCCGGGAGCGTAGGCATCCTGCCTGCCAAGGCGTGCCGAGCACGCTTCAACAGTCCTGGTTATTTGTCAGTGCGCCTGAATGCGCTACTTGGCTTTCGCGCTGCGCGCTCATGGCAGGCAGGATGCCTGCGCTCCCAGCGATGAACGTTCTCATAACTTAATGCCATTACGCTACCGCAGACGGCTCTGAAAACAAGTTCTTGGTTTGACGGAAGATTGTTTGATGCTTCTCCGTCTAACACACTCCGATACCGCGTGCGAATATCCGCCCGGACAAATCGGCAGCGACTGTGTGGTCCTACATTCATAACGCCAGAGTATTCGGAATCATACTTCATGAAAGCCGCGCTATTTTTCATCCTGTTCGCACTAGTTTCATCACTCAGCGTCGCGCAGGCGCAACCTGCCCGCGTCATTAATCTGCCGGTGCCGGCGTCATCCGATACGCCGTTGATCGCACCGACGACGTTGCTACCCGTGACGACACCAGAGGCCGCGACGACCGCCGCCGCCCCCGCCAAGTCCGCGAACGTGGCGACGGTCAAAACAGCGAAAGGCGTCATTACCGTGTCGCCCGAAAAAGCTTCGCCGGTGCGCGTCGCCCGGTTTGAAACGGCGCCGGTGATCGACGGTCTGCTTAATGAAGAGATGTGGCGGCGGGCACCGGTGTTTAAGGATTTCTATCAGGTACGTCCCGGCGACAACACCGCGCCGTCGCAGCCGACCGAGGCGATGATCGGCTACGACGCGAAGTTTCTCTACCTTGCGTTTCGTGCCTACGACGCACCGGGGAAGGTTCGCGCGACGGTCGCGAAGCGTGACGCGGTGTTCGACGACGATTGGGTCGGCGTCATCCTCGACACATTCAACGACAAGCGCCGCGCTTACCAATTCTTCTTCAACCCGCTCGGCGTGCAGGCCGACGCCGTGCGCACCGAAGATGGCAACGAAGATTTCAGCGTCGATGTGGTGCTCGAATCAAAGGGCGTCGTTGGCGAGAACGGCTATACGGTTGAGGCGGCGATTCCGTTCAAGTCGCTGCGATACGAAGCGGGGCGGGACAAGTTGTGGGGCCTGCACATCATCCGCGTGGCCCAGAGTTACAACGGCGAGCAGAGTTCGTGGATGCCGATCTCGCGCGAGGACTCGTCGGCGCTCGGCCAGGCCGGTCACATCACCGGACTCGAAGACGTCTCGACCGAGCGGACGCTGGAGTTGATTCCGAGCTTGACGATTTCCGAGACGGGGCGGCGCGTGCGGACACTGAGCCAAGCGCAGATTCAAAGCACGCCGGGCATGACCGATGCAGGACGCTTCGTCAACAGTCCGTTCGAGATTGATCCGGGTCTGACGGCGAAGTTCGGTCTGTCGCCGACCATCACGCTCGACCTTGCGCTGAATCCTGACTTCGCGCAGGTCGAAGCCGATTCGACCGTCGTCACCGCGAACCAGCGCTTCCCGATTTTCTTTGAAGAGAAGCGTCCTTTCTTCCTCGAAGGCATTGACATCTTTCGGACGCAGATCGCGGCGGTCAACACGCGCACGATTGTTGACCCGGATGTCGCCGTCAAGTTAACGGGCAAGCGCGGGCGCAACAGCTTCGGCCTGATGATGGCGAGCGATAACGCGCCCGGCAATTACAGCCAGGACGAACGTGACGACCCAGACATCCGCCCCGGCATCGAACGATTTCTCGATAAGAATTCCTACGTCGGTGTGCTGCGTTTGAAACGCGATGTGGGTGTCGAAAACAGCATCGGGCTGTTGGCGACGACGTATAACTTTATCGAGAAACATAATCACGTCGGCGGCTTCGACGGACGCTTCCGCTTCAGCAAGAAAACCACTTTTCAGGCGCAGGTGCTCGCCAGTACCGCACGCCAAAACTTCTTCGACCCGGACGACGACCGGGATATCTATCGCACTGGCAACGGTCTGGCTTACGCTTACACTTTAGATCATTCAGGACGCAACTTCGGTTACGAGTATATCGGCTTCGGGCGGTCGCGCTTCTTCCGCGCCGATGTCGGCTTCAATCGTCGTTTCAATTCGAACAATCAATCGCTGTTTGTGCGCTACAAAAGCGATGACAAGCCGAAGTCGAAGATTGTTTCGTGGCGCGCCTTTAATTACTTCGAAGGCAGCTTCGACTGGCAGGGCCGGTCGCAGAGCTTTTTCAACCAGACGCGGCTGAACCTTAATCTGCAACGGCAGACGTTCGTCGGTTTTGGTATCCGGCAGGGCTACGAGCGGGCGCTCGAAGAAGAGTTCGGCCCGAAGCGCAGCGCGACGCGCGCGGGCGCATTTTTTGGCGAGGACTCGGAGCGCTCGGCACACCGGAAAGGCATCAACGGATTTATCGAAACAACGCCGAGCAAGAAGTATTCGATGTTTGTCTTCGCCAGTTACGAATTCGGCGCGCTCGACTACGACTTCGGTGCGGGGCCACGCTTCCCGCGCGTCAGTCCCGCTTTTCTCGCCGCGAAGGACAAAGACAATGTGCCGCTCGACCCCGGCCCAGGCAATTCGTTCCACATCGAATCCAATTTCACCTACAAGCCGACGAACGCGCTACGCACCTCGCTCGACTACACCAAGAGTCGCCTCGTGCGCCGCGACACGGGTCTCCTCGCCTTCGACGACAACATCTTTTCCCTGCGCTCGACCTATCAGTTCACACGCTTCACGTTCGCCCGCGCGCGGATGGATTACTCGACGATTTCGTCCGGCGTGCGCGGCCAGTTCCTTCTGGGATGGACGCCGAATCCTGGGACATCGCTCTACGTCGGCTACAACGACGACCTCAATCGCAACGGCTTCAGCCCGTTCACCGGCCAGCTTGAACCCGGCTTCCGCCGCAACGGTCGCACGTTCTTCATCAAAATGTCCTACCTGTTCCGTCGTAGCTTCGACTAATCGCGACACCCCTCCACAGCACCGCGCCGGACGCCGCACTTCAAGTAATAACCGCTCCTGCGTCTCACGATTCGTCGTCGACGCATCAGTTTTGGTATATTAGCGCCCGTTAACCAAACATTTCTCTATCCAACTCAAGTGAGGAGTTTCATCGATGAAAGTCTTGTCCCGACTCTTGATTGTGCTCTCCATTTGTTGTGCCCAGGTGGCGAACGCACAAACCGCCAAAGTAATCGCGCCGGGCGACAACCTAGTGGTTGAAGGTGTGCCCGCGATCCCGGCTTCAATCGCCGAAAGCGTCGGACGATACACCGAGTTCCGCGCGGCATCACTCAGCAGTTGGCACCCGACGAAGCGCGAGATGCTGATCAGCACCCGCTTCGGCGACTCGCCGCAAGTGCATCACGTGAAGTTTCCGGGCGGCGACCGGCGGCAGTTGACGTTCTTTCCCGAACGGGTCGGCGGCGCATCGTTTCAGCCGAAGAAGGGCGACTTCTTTATCTTCAACAAAGACATTGGCGGCGGCGAGTTCTTCCAACTCTACCGCTACGATGTGAACGACGGTAACGTCACA
>JALZJL010000267.1 GCA_030859785.1 Acidobacteriota bacterium | reverse complement strand
GCTTTAGAGCCGACTGTGATAAAAAATCATCCGCAGTACGACTATCTCAGAACTTACGGCGCAATCGCCGCATGATTCTGTCCGAACCATTGGCTTAATGGAGTATATCAAAGAGGTGTTGCCGTGGGCGCATGGGCATCAACTCAAAGCCATCACCACCTTTGTCGCCGCCATCCTTGACCAGCAGAGTGGCACGCAAGCGGAGTTGGCGCGGACAGTTGGCAATCAGGAAGCCGCCACGAAACGGCTCTCGCGCTTGATTCACAACGAACGCCTCGCCCCGCACGACTTGGCGGCGGCGGTCATGGCGCAAGTCTTACGGCAACTGCCGCGCCGAGGCAAAGTGCGCTTGGCGATTGATTGGACGATTGAAGGGGCACAGCATTTGTTAGTCGTCTCACTGGTGACGGGTGGACGCGCGGTGCCGCTCTATTGGCGGGCGTATGACCAGCGGGTGTTGAAAGGGCGGATGCGGCGCTACGAGATGGCGGTCATCAAGCGCGTCTTGCGAAAAGTACGTCAGGTGATCGGGCGGCGGAGATTGCGCGTGACTGCCGACCGCGGGTTTGCCGATGTTGAGTTATGCGATTTATTGGAGAAGTGCGGGGCTATTTACATCATGCGGGTCAAAAGCAGCACGAAGGTTTGGGTGGCTGGAGAATGGCGGCAGTTGCAGCGTCTCCGGTTTAGCGGCAACGCCCGGCAGCGCAATGTCGGTCGCGTGGCCTATTGCGCGAGTAGCCCACACCAACTCTGGGCGGGGTTAAGTCGCGCGAAGAACGAAGCGGGGAAGTGGGAAATCTGGTATTTGCTCTCCAATGCCGAGCGGCGCGCCGGACGGATGGCTGCCGAATACGGACGCCGCTTCGGTTGCGAGCAAGGATTCCGGGATGCGCAACGACGGCTTGGTTTTGCCGACGCGCGAGTGCAGGAGATCACGGCGTGGTCACGCTTCTTCGCGTTGTTTGCGATTGCCTTGTTGGTGCTGGCGAGTTTGGGAGCACAACTCTTGTTATGTGGTGGGCAACGGGCGCGCGAGTTATTGCGGCGGGTGGCGTCGCGGCGGCGTGGGCGGTGTGAGTTAAGTGTGGTGAGTGCCATCCTGAGATTGCTGGCACAAGATCGGAGTTTGTATCGCCATCTGTCAGGGCGCACGAAACTCAACATGGAAGGTCGTTTGGCAAATGTGTCCTGACATCAGGGTGTTCACCCATTCCTCAGCGGCGTTGCTTGCAAGGCTGTAGTCGGATTCAGCCTGCTTACGTGCATGCTCTGCTTCGACTAACTGACGGCTGAGAGCGGTCAACCGCTCGGCCACCTCGTTCTGGCCGGGTTCAAGTGAAGTAATCTTATTGTCCTGTAGGAAGCTGATCATCTGCTGCTCGCCTGCGCGCACCTCAGCCTGCAGCTCGGCAATGCGTTTATTGAGAAATTCGCGCGATGTAATGCTCGCTTCCCTTCTTCTCTCTATGTTCGAGTTCACGAAGGCGACGGCGAGGGTGTTAACAATTTTGGTTGCAACGTTCGGGTCACGATGCGTGAAACGAATATCTACGAGACGCGTGTCCCTGGTCGGCAGGCGGGCCTCTTTCACCGGGTCCACGGAGATCCCGCCGCGAAGCCTTCCGACGTATGATTCGAGACGTTCGGCTTCCACTAAGTCATCCCCTGAGGTGTCCGGCGCAATTGTGATTGAACTAGCGAGATGCACTTCTTCAACAGGAATCTGACCTCCATCTCCACCGCCGAAGCCAAACATCCGTAGCAGATTCTGCCATGTTGAGGGCACGCGCGGAGACAGGAAGGCCTTGTTATGTTCAAGGTCAAGCGTCTTCACAACGCGCCGTAGCAGCCTGGTACTTGTCAAGATTTGCAGTTGAGTGCTGAGGTAGGTAGGATCGACGACCGTCACCGCAGCGTTACTGGTGCCGATCATCTTACTGCTCTCCATGTCAATCTGCACTCGCGCCCGCGACTCATAAACATCAGGCTGACGCGACATGTGTACGGCGGTTAACAATGTGACAAGCAAAGTAATGCCAATAATCAACCACCGGCGCTTATACACCGCGCGCCAGTATTCACGAAATGGCAAACCTTCATCATCCTCAGGCTCGACATAGCTGATTACGGAGGGCAGCGGGACATCATTCTCAACGCGCCTTGCAACGCCACGGGCTTCCGTAGCGCTTCTGATCATTTCTTGAGAGTCTTTCATAAACTTACCTATAGTCTTGACACGGCAGCATGCTCAAAGCTGCGATCTGCACAAAATCATTACGTGGCACGCCTCACTTGAGGCGTTCGCATCAGTAAAGTACGCGGTATGGGAGCGCATCGAGGGTCTTTGGAATAATCGTATTTTTGAACTCCAGTAGTGTGCCCTTGATGCCGCCCACCCCTGGCACATCGATGACATCATTCGGTAAGTAATGGGTCAGTTACGTGAGCATAAAGGGAAAGGCTGGTGAGTTAGTCGTTTCTTCTCTTCAAGAAGAGACCAATGCGACAAGTTTACCAATCAATAAAGTCACCCGATTATGGAGTCAATTCGTGTGAGGGTTGTTTTCAAATGCAACTCAAGATTGACCGACTCACGCAAGAGAATGAATCTCTTCGCGGTGAACTTCAGAGACTCAAACGCAAAGCCGTCGAAGGGTTCTTTTCATCTTCAACCCCATCATCAAAGATTCCGCTCAAAGAGAACGCCACGGCAGAGAAAAGCAAGAAGCAAGGCGGAGCCAAGCTTGGGCATCACGGTCATGGTCGTCAAGCGCACACGAAAGAAGAAGCCGAAGAAGTTCGTGTTATCAAAGTTGAAGCAACGGATTGTCCCACCAGCCATGTTGCTTTATGGCAGAAAGGCTCGGTGCCGCGTTCGGTGCTCGACCTTCAGGCGATGAAGGTGAAGAAACTGCTCTACGAGTTGGAAAGAAAGTATTGTCCTGAGTGTCAAACCTATCTGCAAGCGAGGGTTTCTGCATTGCTCCCGAAGATGCTGCTCTCGAATGAGTTGTTGACGGAAGTTGTCGAAAGCCATTATGTGCATGGCATCCCGCTTGGTCGGATTACCGAACGGTTAAAAGTCAACTATTCCACCATCATCGCCTCGTTGCACAGGTTGGGAAAGTTGTTTGAGCCGTGTCTTGAGCAGTTGATTCAAGTTTATCGTCAAGCAGCGGTGCGACATGCAGATGAGATGACTTGGCGCGTAGATGGCTCAAACGGCTATTGTTGGCTGTTTTCAAGCGAGAGTCTGAGTCTCTACCTGTATCGCCAGACGCGTGCGGCCACGGTCGTCAAAGAGGTCTTTGGCGCAACGCCCTTAGAAGGCTATTTGGTGGTCGACAGCTACAACGGCTACAACCGCGTGCCGTGCAAGATTCAATACTGCTATGCACATCTGTCAAGAGACTTGACAGATGATGCTGCAAAGTTTGAAGAGAACAAAGAAGTTCAAGCGTTTATCGGTCGACTGCGGCAACTTCTATCCGAAGCGATGACCTTGCGCGGCAAGAAGCTGACGGATCAGCAGTATGACAAAGAAGCCGTCACAATAAAGAGCGAGATATTTTCACTGTGTCTGCCTGACTCCTTAGCCGCGCAACGTGAAGAGCGACATCCTGCCATCAAGCGGTGGTCTGAGTTCTTCATCGAAAGTGCACAGAGGCTTTATCAGTGGGTTGAAGATAGGAATGTCCCGGCAGAAAACAACCGGGCAGAGCGCGAGTTGCGCCCGAGTGTCATAGCACGAAAAGTCAGTTTCGGTTCGCAGGCCGAAGAAGGTGCCAAAACAAGAGGAGTCTTGCTGAGTGTGATGCAAACGCTGAAAAAGCGCGAAGCGAATCCGCGGCAGAAGTTCAAACAGAAGTTCAAACAGATGTTGGACAAGATAAGCGAAAATCCAAACCTCAAAACCACTCAACTACTGTTTGAAATAGACAGCTCTTGAAAAACTGAATCTGCTCACGTAACTGACCCATTACGCATTAAACATACTATTCTTGTTGGAAAATCAAAAAGGTAACTGGGGTGGGGTGAGTAAAAGTTTAAAGGATGGCAAATAATTAGCAATCTGCTACTGTCGAAGGATATGTTGGCGATCCCGCCGCCATTTCTCGATCCATTACAAAATGTTCGAAACCCCATCTATCGTGGAGAGAAACTCTCCCATAGTCTTGTCGTCGAAGTCATAAGGCTCGACTTCCAGCATGGCGAAGAACAATACGCTTCATCTCCTTCCAGAACACATGGCGCGTGTCGGTCGGGTCAATCTCCAGCGTTTCGTTCCCGCGTGCTACGGCCCCTTGCAGATTAAATGCTGAAGTCAAAATACCATCTCACCTAATGTATTAAAGACAGAGAAGCCTCAGCACTCGTTCTCATGTCCCGGGGTCTGCCAAATCTGATCTCAAATTTTCGGTTTCACACCTGTTTCACATCAATCTAAGTTCTTCTCTCCAAAGGAAAATTTTAAACATAGTTGCAACCGCTCGCAGGCATTTGAGGTAATGATTATTAAGTCAACTTCCGCTTGACGGTAACTATTCAGGTAGTCGGCTAAGTCCTTTGAAATCAATGTGAGACTTTAGCCATTCATTTGCTATGTGCTTTAGTTATCTATCTCCCTTCGCGATGCCTTGATTATGCTGCGAGCGTGGCTTCTGATGAACCCCTTAGTCGATCACCGCACCATCTTCGATACTTGGCGCAACGGGCCGGCCGCCGTCATCCGGCTGTTCGAAGATGCCAACGGCCAAATTTGCCGTCTGGGAGCCGCCCACTCCTGATCAGCTGCAACTCGCGATCGACCACCTCCACGAAGAAATAGATCGGCTACGCTCACGCATCGCTCGCCTCGAAGAAGAAGTGCGCGCCGAGCGTCACCAAAACTTCGTCCTGTCGGGCAAGGTCAGGGAACTAGAAGCACGGCTCGCGAAGAACAGCACTAACTCCAGCCTGCCGCCATCGACCGATCCACCGGCCGCGAAAAAGACCAAGAGTCTGCGCCAGCAGAGTGATCGCAAAATCGGCGGACAACCCGCCCATCCGGGAACAACCTTAAAGCCGGTGGCGCAGCCGGATCAGGTTCTTGTCCATCGTCCGGCGCAGTGTCGGGGGTGTGGCGAGTCGCTCGCGGAGAGTAAAGTCATCGCCAGAGGGTCGCGCCAAGTCTTTGATCTGCCGCCGGTCAAGTTGCACGTCGTCGAGCATCAAGTGGAGACCAAGCACTGCGCGAAGTGCGGACATTGGACGAGCGCACTCTTCCCTCACGGAGTAGACGCGCCCGCGCAGTATGGACCGGGCGTGCGAGCACGCGCCGTGTACCTGCTCAATTACCAACTCATACCCTACCAGCGCGCCAGTGAAGTGATGAAAGACCTGTTCGGATGTCCGCTGTCTCCCGCGACGTTGGCTAACATAGTGAAGGAGTGCGCAGAGCATCTCATCGAGAGTGAGTTGGAGATCAAGGATCAACTGCGGCGTGCTGACCTGATCCACGCGGATGAGACGGGAGTGCGAGTCGATGAAAAGCAGCACTGGATCC
The DNA here is from genome assembly GCA_030859785.1 of Acidobacteriota bacterium. Classification (GTDB taxonomy): domain Bacteria; phylum Acidobacteriota; class Blastocatellia; order Pyrinomonadales; family Pyrinomonadaceae; genus JACDEG01. The sequence goes on along the minus strand of JALZJL010000267.1, from coordinate 2,262 downwards.
ATGTCGCATCAACCGAGAAATTGACGCATTACGGCGTTGATGGCAAACGAGGAGCCGCAGCGATCGACCGGATCGACATCCTACCGCGCGTTCGTGGGACGTGTGTGCATGACGGATGGTGGGCCTATGGGCAGTACACCAAAGCCGATCACGCGCTGTGTAACGCGCATATTGTCAGAGAACTGAACTTCTTCATCGAGCATGAAGCGAAGCAGAAGCCGTGGACGCAGGAGATGAAAGATCTGCTGCTGGGGATCAAAGAAGAAGCGGATAAAGTACGTGCGGCCGGGAGGAAGAAGATCGCTCCGGAGAAGATCAGACACTTTGAGCAGGAGTACGACGAGATCATCAGCCGTGGGCTCGCGGTCAACCCCCACCTCGAAGACCCAGCGAAGGGCATTCTTTCCTATGAAGAAGGAGACGGAACAGCAGCGCCACAACTCACCAAGCGAACACCGGCCTTGAACTTGGTGTTGCGCTTACGTCGGAATAAGAAAGAAGTCCTGCACTTTATGTATGACTTGAAAGTGCCGTTTACCAACAACCAAGCCGAGCGAGATTTGAGGATGGCAAAGCTCCAGCAGAAGATATCGGGATGCTTCCGCGTGCCGGATGGGGCACGCTTCTTCTGTCGGCTGCGGAGCTATATCTCAACGATGAGAAAACAAGGTCAAGAAGTAGTGGCGGCACTGGAGAAGGTCTTCGCGACACCTATGTTGCACCAACCGCCGCGCGAGTGAACCACCACTAATGGTGGTTGATGCATAATTTCAAAAAGAAGAAGTAACCGACCTTCATGAAAGATTGGTGGCACAAGATATAGCGGACGCGAGTGTGATCGGAACAGCTATGCAGGGAACATGCATAGCGTGAGTCCGCTAAGACAGTTTTATGTCGCCCTGAGAGGACGCTTCGGTGACCGCTGACCGGGTACTGGCGAGGGAGTCCGAGCGGGTGCCAGCGAGCGCTCGTAAGTGCAACAAAACGATGCGTTTAGTGGTTGACTACCTGAATAGATACGCTTGACTCCTTTTTCAATAAAGAGTAATGAATACCCCACGTTTCACCCGATTTCGTAGCCTGCAGGTGATCCGCTTTCACGATGCCTCCCGACACCCCTCAGACGCTCTCGGCAACTTCAGCCGCGAAGCTCATGGCGGTCGACCAGAAGTTCGATCCGCGCACCGTCGCTCCCTTCTATGAACGCTCCGTCTCCGAAGAAACACGACGGGCTTACCGCCGCGTGGTGCGTGAGTTCTTCCGCTTCATGAACTTCCTGCCACCACCGCAGATTACTTCCGCTGATGTCCTGCGCTTCCGTGATCGTTTAGCTGGTCAGAAGAAGAGTGCGGCGACCATTGCGTTCAAGCTCTCGATCATCCGCTCGCTGTTCGATTACCTGCTGGTCGGCGGCTACGTCACGCACAACCCTGCGCTGACAAAGCTGGTCCCTGTGCCGCAGCTTCCTGATGACCTGCGTGGGAGAGCGTTGTCACCGAAGGAGGTGAGGTATCTGCTCTCTGGTCCTAACCGGTCGAAGCCGGAGGGGCGCACGTGATTACGCGTTGTTGCTCTTGATGCTCAAGACTGCTCTGCGCGTGAGTGAAGCGTGCGGCTTGAAGGCTTCTTCCGTCCGGTGGAGTCATGGCCGGTGGGTGATCAAGTTCAAAGTTAAAGGTGGGCGTGAGCGCACGATGCCGCTGCCGGCCGAGGTCAAGAAGGCAATCGATGAGTACCTGAAGCTCGACCGACCGCGCAGGGTCAAGCTGCACAGTGATGGGGAATCGGCCTACATCTTCCAGCCGCTGGTTAATTACCGCACGCTGGAGTTCAACAAGGCAATCTCGCCGCAGATGGCCTGGGAGATCGTCAGAAAGTGGGGGCGGTTTACAGGCGTCGGCAAGCTCTCGCCGCATGATCTGCGCCGGACAGCGATCACGCGTGCCTTGGATCAGGGGCTCTCCTACCGGCAGGTGCAGATGATGAGCGGCCACCGTGATCCGAAGACGGTGATGCGTTACGACCACGGACGGGAGAACATGGATCAGAACGCGGTGAACTTCCTCGACTATACAGAAGAATGAAGAAGTAAATCTGATCCGTGGAGGTGCCTCCCATGAGGGTTCCAGGTTCCAGGTTTAAGGTTCAAGGTCAGCAAGTTAAACCCTGCCGGCCTTGAACTTTGAACCCACACGGAAGAAGACTCTCCATTGCGCCGCGCGTTCGGGAGGCTCTCGCCGGAAGAGCGCGCTCGCGTGGGCT
>JALZJL010000266.1 GCA_030859785.1 Acidobacteriota bacterium | reverse complement strand
GTTCGCCAGATTGCGGAGACACCCCGGATCACTGCGGATATCGAAAAGCTCTTCGGATGGTCGTTTATCCACCACCAAATGGAAGTACCGGCTGATGGGAGACTTTTCCCTGTGCGCGATGAGGAAGTCGAGCGTCGGCGCAGGGTCGATGTCGTGGTAAGCGCCGTGAGGTTGACCGAGCGTGCCATCATCTTCGTACTTCTGCGGGTCACCGGCGGGCCAGCGTTCTGGCGCGAAGTTGCGTATGAAAAGATACTCCGAGGTGCGTATCGCCCGCTGCGGATACCCCAGATTGTTGTAGCGCGCGGATGAGTGACGCTCGCGTGCGGCGAAGACTGCCGTGCGCGTTCGCCTCCCGCTCCGCTCTGTCTGCGAGCGTAGAATACTGAGCAGGCTGCGCCCGGCCATCGGATACTGACCGGGGTGCCGAACGCCTGCCGCTTCGAGAATCGTCGGCGTCAAATCAACGAGACTGACCACATCATCGATGCTACGCCCGCCGCCCACTATCTGGTTGCCCCATCGAATTGCCAGAGGCACGTGCAAGCCGTATTCGTAGCAATTGGCTTTCGCTCGCGGAAACGCCATGCCGTTATCCGAGGTGACGATCACGATCGTGTTATCGAGTTCGCCCGCTTCATGCAGGGTCTTGAGCATTCGCCCCAAATGCTCGTCGAACCGCTCAATCTCGACCGCGTAATCCAGCAGGTCACTACGTACTTCGGGAGTGTCGGGCAGAAACGCCGGGACCAGCGCGTCGGCAAGTTTCTTACCGGCCTTCAATCCGGCGCCTTTTTCAAAAGGACGGTGCGGCTCGTGCGCGCCGTACCAAAAGTAGAAGGGTTTTTCCGCGGGACGCCTCCGCAAGAAGTCAGCGAAGTTGCCCGCGTAATCTTCGGCTCTACTCCCGCTGAACGATCGTTCAGCTTTGATCGCGTTGAACGCGGGGCCGGCGGGGTTGCGCGCCCTCCCGCTCTCCTGCCAATTGCCGGGGCCCCACCCTTTCCCGGTATGGCCGATAAAATAGCCGGCCCGCTCCAACAGGTCAGGAAACGTAACGTACTTCGCGGGAAATGAGCTGGCATGTGTGCCTGCCGCTTCTATCTGCCACGGGTAGCGGCCCGTCAAGAATGCCGCGCGTGAAGGGCTACATCCCGGTGAAGCGACGAAGGCGCTGGTAAATAAGACGCCTTCGCGAGCTACGTGGTCAAAGGCCGGCGTGCGCACTCCAAGGCTTCCGTATGCGGAAGCATACGGGTACGACTGATCGTCGCTGATCGCGAAAAGGATGTTCGGACGCTTTAGCGTGTGACCCGTCTGAGCATGACCAGCCGCGGAGAATAACAGCGGCAGCGCCACGGAAACAGCTAGCAAGCATCTACGTCTCACATTTCGAAACAAATTTCTTCGCCCCATCAAACTTATTAAGCCAATCCAGTTCGCTCCGGTAAGAGCCGCACACTTTTCTCATTGTTGATCGTCTCCGGAGCCAGATCTATTGTATTTAGAATAGGACTTACGCAAAGGGGCAAAAATCTTGATAATTAGCGCATGGCTCTCAACCCAAGACCGACGCGCTTAGATTATTGCCAGTATCTGGTGAGCAGCCAGATCAACTACACCCTGACAAACTTTGCTGACCACTCGCTCAAGTTCAGTCATGACCAACTCAACCGATACTTAAGTGATGACAAACTCACGCCCTGCTTGGTGTGGGAACAAACCCGTGGGCAAATCATCACCTCGCCCAATGGTTATTTGATCTTTGACGACACCGTGGCCGACAAGAACTATTCTCCGTCTATCTCGGTTGGTGCGCCGTCAATGGAGCGGCAACACCCACTCGGTCATTCGCGGCATCGGCATTGTGACCTGCCTTTACGTCAACCCTGAGACGGATCGGTTCTGGCTCATTGACTATCGCCTCTTTGCTCCCGACGAGGATGGCAAGACTAAGCTTGACCATGCCACGGAGATGTTCGATTCAGTCATCCAGCAAAAGCAGCTTGCATTTCACTCGGTGTTGATGGACACGTGGTACGCCGCTCGTAAATTCATGCTGCACATCGAGCGAGCGGGCAAGATTTACTATGGCCCCGTGCAAGCTAACCGCCAGGTGGATGAAGGCGATGGGACGCCGGTCACTTACCAGAATGTGGATTCTCTTGAGTGGAGCGAAGAAGAGAAGCTCAGTGGCAAGAATTTCCATGTCAAAGATTTTCCCACAGGTCATCGCCTGCAACTGTTCCGGCTCGTGGTCTCTCCAGACCGCACGGATTATGTCGTGACCAACGACCTGACTCAACACTCGACGGATGACACGCAACGGGTGTGTGCCATCCGGTGGAAGACCCGCGCAGTTGCACAGAGAAGTCAAACAAGTGACGGGTTTGGAGCGTTGCCAATGTCGGACGGCAAGAATCCAACGTAATCACATTGCGTGTGCGATGTTAGTGTGGTGTCGTTTCAAAGAACTGGCTTATCAATCGGGAAGAACGGTCTATCAAATCAAGTTTGGTCAACTCTCTGATTACTTGATTGAGCAACTGAAATCCCCGTCTGTCACAATGGCTCTTGCGTAAGTCCTAAACATATAAATCGCGGCGGCGATACAAGCGGCGGTGACTGCAAGCACCCCTAGCCTCCGCCAGAGGGACGCGTCCGGTTGCTGCGGAAGCCGAGCTTTCGTAGCGTTTGCTTCGTTCGTTCTTTTCATTTCAGCTTTTCTATTTCCCTGTTGAGGCAGGGTTGCTACTTGCCTTCCGCCGCCCACTTCTTCATCAACGCGATAGTATCCCGCAGTATTCGTAGGCGCTCGCCCCGCGGGCTGTCGAGATAGACTGTCATATCGCTGTCGTACATCGCCGTAGACTCCGGCTGTTGCCCTCGGTCGTTCGTTTCTTTAATCCAACCCTTCAGCCGCCCGCGCATCTCGTTGAGCGTCTTCTGGTGCTGCGGGTCGGAAGCCGCGTTACGCGTCTCGAACGGATCGGATCGCAAGTCGTAGAGTTCTTCTTCAGGTCGTGTCGGAGAAAACAGCAGCCTCGCCTGCAATTCATTAAGGCTGCCCTGCTCATGTAATTCACGCAAGCGCCGCACAATCTCCTTGTTATCCTTGTACTCATTCGGTTGCAGGTGCGAACGCTGTGGATAGAAGTTGCGGATGTATTTGAACTGCTCGCTCCGCACACTGCGGACGCGGTCGACCGTTTCGTCGCAACGGTCACGCGCAGCGAACACAGCATCACGCCTTCGGTAATCCTTCGCGAGGACGTTGCGCCCCTGCATCCATCCGGGCACTTCGAGTTCTGAGAGCGCGAGCGAGACGGCGGCCAAATCGATATGCTCGATCAAGTCATCACGCACAATGCCGCGAGGAATGCCGGGGCCGCGCACGATGAACGGAATGTGGATGCCTCCGTCGTACAGGAACTGCTTTTCGCGCGCGTGGCTGATGCCGTGATCGGTCATGAAGATGACGACCGTTTGATCGAGAATACCCTCTTTCTCCAAACGCGCGATCACTTCGCCGACTTCCCTGTCGGTGTAGCGCACCGCGTCGAGGTACTGCGCCCAGTCTTCGAGCAGAACGGGGTCGCGCGGGTAATAGGGCGGAAGCTTTACATCCTCCGGCTTCGTGCGTCCGCCGAGTTCCTTTAGCGCTCTCTGCGGCCAGTTCTTATTGTGCCGATACTTACCCCCGTGAAGCTGCACCTGCATAAAGAACGGCTGACCGGGTTTGCGGCCTGACCAGTCGTTGCCGTCATATATGCTCGCGTCCCATTCGAAATTGTAATCGGTTTTGGCAAATTGTTTCGTGTTTTTAACGAGCGGGCCACCGATTGCCGTGTAATAACCCGCTTGCTTGAAGAGCGCCGGCACCGGCACGACCCCCTCCGGCAGGTGAATCTTCAGACGCCCGCGCCCGCTGCGGTGGTTGTGCGCGCCAATGGTCGTCTGGTACATCCCGGTGATCATCGCCGAACGGCTCGGGCTGCAGACCGGCCCGGTCGTGAAAGCGCGGGAGAAGCGCATGCCTTCACGCGCCAACCGATCCACGTTCGGCGTCTGGATTAATCGCTCGCCGTAACATGAAAAATTCGCCGACATGTCGTCAACGACGACCCAGAGAACGTTCGGACGCGTGACGGCCGTGTGCAGGGCTTGGCCTGTCCCAGACGCGGAGGTCCACGCCACGGGCGCTGCGAGAAGCAGACCCGCGATTGCACCGTCGGCCGTTGCCAACATCGTTGCGAGACTGCACAACACAAGGCTTAGTTTTTTTCGACAACTCGAATTAAGCTTCATCCGTCTCCTTATTTATTTAATGAATCTCAGCGCATATGTGCCTGCCTTCTGCGTTCCCTGGCGCGGCCGGGCATCCACTTCGGCTCCCGCAACTCGGCATCCCATTTCTTCCATAAGGTGGCGAGGTGTTTGACCTTCTCCCGCTCCTTGTCAGCGAGGTTGTGCTGTTCGCCGATGTCGACATTATTGAGGGTATCAGATGGATTGTGTAAACGAATTTCCGTCTAAGTGAGTTGCCACAATTTCTGTCAAGAATAATTCTTTGATACAGTCAGGAAATGAGAAGAGCACTCAGTCCTGCTGAACTCGGTTTTAGCAAACGCGACCGTCAACGGCTAGCGAAGGCTCTG
>JALZJL010000264.1 GCA_030859785.1 Acidobacteriota bacterium | reverse complement strand
TCAGCCCGCCCGTCGGCGAGGGCGACGGCGAACGCGGCGTTGAAGGCGTCGCCCGCCGCCGTCGTATCAACGGGCGTGACTGGCACGGCGGGCCACGACTGAGATTCTTCGGTGGCAACCAGCAACGCACCTTGCGCTCCCATCTTCACGATCACTTTTCTCGCCCCGCGTGAAAGCAGTTCGCGTGCCTTCGCTTCGGCGTCTCGTGCGACCAGGTGTCCGCCGAATGATGAGTGGGTCAGCGCCGCCAACTCCGTTTCATTTGGCGTGACGTAATCGGCTAACGCCAACAATTCATCTGAAACTCTCTGCGCCGGAGCAGGATCAAGAATCACCAGCGCACCGTTCGCTTTTCCGATACGCGCCGCACGCTCAACCGTCGAGAGTGGGATTTCGAGTTGCAGTAAGACGAAGCCCGCCTGCGCTATCACCTCTTCGCTTTTCATTAATTCCTCGACGCCGAATGTGCCGTTCGCACCCGCGACAAGTACGATTTGGTTCTGTCCGTGTGCATCAACCGTAATCATCGCGATGCCACTCGACACGCTTTCATCAATCCCGACATGCGCCACATCAACACCCATCCCGGCCAAATTTCGCTTCAACAATTCGGCATGCACATCACCGCCGACCTGTCCGACCATGATCACATGCCCGCCGAGCCGAGCCGCCGCATACGCCTGATTCGCTCCCTTGCCACCGGGGATGACGGCGAACTCCCGTCCCGCGATTGTTTCGCCCGGCGCGGGAAAGCGCTCCACGCCAAGCACAAAGTCCGCGTTCAAGCTGCCGACGACGACGATTCGTGATGTCATAAAATTCACTCGCGGGTGAAAAGTTGTGAACCGTGAATCAAGCGGGAAACGCTCTTCTGCCCGTCCCCGCGCATGACGCATGAATCAGATGTCAGATGCTGGATGTTTGACAGCACACCTGCCGAGGTTCCCGTCTAACATCCAGCATCCAACATCTATTCCATTTTACTTTTGCCTTACTTTTAGCTGATGCCGATAGTGATCGAGAATGACGGCGGCGACGATGACGCCGCCGGTGACGAGGCGCTTGGTCGGCTCCTGCGCGCCGATCTGCGCGAGGCCGGTGCCGAGCACCGCGATAATCAGCACGCCGAAGAAGGAATTGATGACGCTGCCGCGCCCGCCCATCAAACTGGTGCCGCCGATGACCACCGCCGCGATGGCCTGTAGCTCAAAGCCGGTGCCGGCATTCGGGTCCACTGACGCGAGCCGCGCGCTGTGCATCACGGCGGCGACAGCGGCGAGAAGTCCGCACAGCACGAAGACGGACAGCTTGATGCGCACTGGGTCGACGCCGGAGAGTCGCGCCGCGTCTTCGTTCGCGCCGACAGCGATCATGTGCCGCCCGAACACCGTGCGCGTCAAAACGAACTGCCCGGCGGCGACGATTAACACCGCGAGTATGAATGGCAGCGACAGGCCAAGCAGCGACGCCTCAGCGACCGCCTCAATGCGCGCGCCGATGTACTGCGTCTGCGAGTCGGTGACGAGGTATGCGCCGCCGCGTGCCATCTCCATCATGCCGAGCGTGACGATGAACGACGGAATCCGAAAGCGCGCCGAGACCACGCCGTTCGCGAAGCCGCACGCCGCGCCGATACCGAGGCACGCGAGAATCGCGATTGTCAGCGGCAAGTTGAACCGCACCAGGCACACACCGAGCACCGCGCTTGAGAGCGCCAGCACCGAGCCGACCGACAAATCAATTCCGGCGACGACCAGCACGAACGTCATCCCGACCGCGATGATGACCGCGTCGGGAATCTGATTCGCAATCGTCTTGAACGTGGTCAGCGTCAGGAAGTGTTCGGTGGCGAGACCGAAGGCGACGACCAAGCCGGCGAGCGCGAGCGCCATGCCGAGGTAGTCCGTCAGGATGCTACTTCGGAGTTCCGTCTTCATGTTTTGCCGTAGCACTTCGATGTTTACCTTGCGGCGCGGTGTAGCGTTGTGCGAATCCCCTTACTCAGAGGTGACAAGTAAACGGTGACAGGTGACAAGAGAAGACAGCCAGTATCACACTTCTACGATCATAACTCACTGCCGGGCCACACGAGCGAATTCGATGTTGAAAGACTGCGCCACCCGCCATCAACATTGATCTTCCTGTCACCTGTCATCTATCACCTTTGAGTCATGATGTTTCGCCGTCCGGTGTCACTATTATAGCTTTTAAGAAAAACAGTTCAGCCACGAATGACACGAATTGCACGAATCAATTGATTGGCAGCAATTACACCGGGCAACGAGAGCGATGAAACGGTTGACATACTTTCCGGTCGTATTTCATTTGTGTCATTCGTGGCTCATGCTTTTTCTTGAAGTCTATAAAATGCCTTGCTAATTTTCTCAGACGGTTTATACTTTTCGCCTCTACTCGAATCTTCTTTACGATGGCTGCCGTTGATCGGACTCGCACATGCCTCTCTCAACATTTGGGCATATCAGTCGGCAGATAACGCGTCGCATTAACATTATTGAAAGGCGTGTCCGCTACGCTCAGTGACGAACTCGCTCTTTAAGTGTTTTGAAGTTGGAACATATTTGGCTGCCGCTTTCTCCCCCACAGAGAAAGGCTCCTCTGCCGTATGGATCAGCGAATCCGCATCGTCATCTCCCGGATGCAGGGAGACCTTCGCCGCACCCTCACGCTCGACGAGATGGCGGCGACCGCGAATCTCAGCCGCTCGCACTTCTGCCGGTTGTTCAAAACCGAGACCGGCGGCAGCCCGGCGAAGTATTTCAAGTGGCTGCGGGTGCAAAAGGCGAAAGAGCTTTTGGAGACCACCCTCTTCTCTGTCAAGGAAATCAAGGCGATGGTCGGCTTGCATGACGAGAGCCATTTCGTGCGCGACTTCGAGATGGCTTGCGGACTAACGCCAGCGCGCTACAGGGCTAATCATAACGGTGACCCCTTGCGCAAAAAAAATCGCGGAGGGGGCGGAAAGAAAAAAGCAAAATCGGCCAACGAATAGCAATTTCCGCCATCAGATTTCTTTCACGCATATAACCCTGAATCGCTTATGATGAGCGCCTAATTTGTAGGCGAATAAGTTTTCACACTTAACTCTTCAACTGCCAGTCTACAAGAGGGAAATCATGCGCAACCCTCGCAACGCGGCGCACGCAATACTAAAGCACAGTTTTGTTTCTTTCCTTGTCGTCGTAATTTGTCCGAGAGTAAATATTCTCTACCGGACATTACTTTGCTGTAATCCAAACGAACAGCCCCGCCGGTGATTCATGTCGCCGGCGGGGCTGTTCTAACAACACAACTTCCGCCGCATTCCTGCGCCGAAAGATGCATCGCGTGACGGCTCGCATCTTAGCGCAGGACATGGCGGCGGCTCAAGTGTCTCGAAAGGAGGCCACGCTACCATGAACCTACGACTAAGAGCTTTGACGCACCTGAAGCCTTCGCGATTTGCCATCGGTCTATGCGCACTCGCGATTTTGTTGATTGCGGCGGTCGTCTTCTATTCCTCGGCTTTGAGTTCGGTCACGGCCAATGCGCAAACCGAGTCGAGCCGGACGCAAGCCGGTGAACCGGGCTGCTGCGGTGGTGAAGATGAAGCCGACAAGAAGCCGCACTTGCTGGCCGGATCGTACTACAGCGTGAAAGACGGCATGAGCGCGAAACTACTGCTCAACAACAAAGGCCCCAAGCCTATCGAGGTTCAGCCGACGCTTTTCAGCATGAGCGGCGAACGCTTTGACGTTCCGGCGGTGATCGTCGAACCCAACTCGCACCGCATGATGGAGTTCGGCGAGTGGGTCGCCAACGCGGGCGAGCAGTTTCAGGAGGGCAGCATTCAGGTCTTTCATCGCGGCAAAGACCTGGTGCTCGGCGCGCAGATTTACCTTGTTGACGAAGCGCGCAGCTTCGGCTTTGATGAGAAAATGAACGAACCCGCGAACGCCGCATCTCCCAAATTGGAAGGCGTGTGGTGGCTGCCGTCGCAGAGGAGCGGCGAGGTCAGCCTCGTGCTGTCGAACAGTTCGGATTCGCCGCTGTCGGTAACGACGAGCATTGACGGCGATGAGCCAAAAAGGAGGGTGAAACACAATTTGGAACTGCTGCCGCACGAGACACGTGTCATGGACGTGCAGCGCGATTTACTCGGAAATGGGAGGCCCGGTTCGATGTCGAAGTACGGCGGCATCTCCATTGAGCACAACGGCGCGAAAGGCGCGGTGGTGGCGCGGGCGATGGCGCAGGATTTGTCAGTAGGCTACTCGCTCGCCGTTCAGTTCATTGACCCGAAAGCCGCGAAATCTTCGGACCTTCAGGGCGCGGGCTTGCGCCTGGGCGAAGTCGGGGGCGAAACGCTTGCGCCGGTGATTGTTGCGCGTAACGCGAGCGAGACAGAAACAATCGTGTCGGGGCGTGTGCCTTACACTACCGCCGACGGCAGCACGCACGAGGGGATCATTCCCGATGTGCATTTTGCTCCGGGCGAATCAAAAGTCCTTGATCTCACCAAAGCAGTAAAGGCGAGCAACCTCCGCGAGAACATCTCCGCCGCCGGGATAGAACTGAAGTACACCGGTGAGCCGGGGAGCATCGTCACTTCCGCCTTCAGTGTGAGCGAGAGCGGCAATCAGTTGTTCCGCGTGCCACTGTGGGATATTGAAGCGCAACGCAGCGCGACCGGCGGCTACCCGTGGTACATCGAAGGCGATTCATCCACCGTTGTGTACATCAAGAACGTGACCGACGCGGAGCAGATGTTCACGCTTCAGTATGATTTCGACGGCGGAACATACATGACGGGCGTCAGGAAGGTCGAGCCTCGCCAGACGATTGTCCTCGACGTGCGCCGCTTGCGCGACGAGGAGACACCGGACGAAAGGGGCAGGAAGATTCCCCTGGACGCCGCGCGGGGTCAGATCATGTGGTCGGTGTACGGGCCGGAGGATTTAGTGCTGATCGGTCGCTCGGAACAGGCCGACCTTAGTAAAGGCATCAGCAGCAACTATGCCTGCCAGAACTGCTGCGGCAACAGCCACTACACCGGCTGGGTGACGCCCGGCGGCGGCCTCGACATCGGCATCGGCGGCTCTTTTACCTCTACCGCCAATGAGCAGGAGCAGAATTGTTACAGCACACCGCTAACGCCGTTCACGCCCTACCCGCTAACATGGGCGAGCAACGACACCGGAATACTCGGCGCCAGCGGAGACTATGCGTGGGGCATCAGCGAAGGCAGCGCGAACATGAGCGACACGTGGTCAATCTACAACCGCTTCTACGGCGGCTACCCGGCGGCTTGCAACACCATCACCAACAGCATGAGTCCGGGAACATCCACCAATGTAGCGGCTACGGTATACATCAGTTCGGTTACGCTTAGCCCTACCAGTGTTGCAAGAGCTAGTGGGACGTCAACACTATCCGTACAAGTGGCCGCCTCAACGCAGGTTCCTTCAGGGACGGTGGTAAAAGTTGAAGCGTTTGTGCAAAGTAAGTCTAATGAAAACATACGGGTGGACATCATGCCGACGAATGGTCAAAACGATGCCATTGTCGCTGGAGGAACACCCGATACAGTTACATTCCAGGTTGGAACGCAGAGCGTAAACAGCACTTCAGGAGAGGTAGTCTACAAGGCCAACATCATTCAAGTGACTTCAGGTAATTCACAAGTCACAGTGGCAACAGGGCCACCTCAGACCAACCCTGCCGGAGCTATGGCCACTCTTGGAGTACAGTAGCTCTTGTGGTAGTTCCAGAACCAGTTAAACTAATGCTTCATCTTTGACAGTGACGGGCTTTTCAGGTTAATTGCCTCTAGCCCGTCACTATTTTCAACGACACAAAAAGAGGTAAAGAATTATGAAATCGAAAATCCACTGGCTCTTAGTATTTGTATGTGTCGCTGTTGTATGTCTAGTTGGCTGGACAGGACATAGCCAAAACTCATCAAGGATTAAGTGGGAGTATGAAATCATACACTCTCAAAACACGACTGATGCGGAAGCTAAAGAAATGCTCAATAGGCGCGGCGGGGAGGGATGGGAACTAATCCATTATGAACCTTATGCAAGCGGGACAATCAGAGGTTTCTATTACTTCAAACGTCCCAAATAGCGATTGAGCTTTCGAAAAACACACTTCATTCACTGAAGCCTTTCCGCCGTGATGAGATCAACCGGCGTTTCGTGGTCGGCGGGCTGGTTCTTTTGTTTGAGCATCTCAAGCGCGTACTCGATGCCGTAGACGGCGAGACGGTCGCCGTGCTGGTCGGCGGTCGCGAGGATGCGTCCGTCTTCCATCAACTGCCGGACGGCGGAGATGTTGTCGAAGCCAACGACTTTGATCCGGTCGCGCTTGCCCGCCGCGCCCGTCGCCGCGACCGCGCCGAGCGCCATCTGGTCGTTTGCGCACAGGATGGCTTTTAGTTCCGGCTGCTCGGCGATCATCGCGGAGGCGACCTGATTCGCTCGCGCCGTCTCCCAGTTGGCGGCCTGCGAACTGACGACGCGCATTCTGGCGGCGTTCATCGCGTCCTCAAAACCGAGTTTGCGCTGGACGCCGTTGAAGGCGTTCGGCGCGCCCTCGATAATCGCCACATGGTCGCCGGCTTTGAGACTTTGCGCGAGATACTCGCCGACGGCACGCGCACCTCTGCGGTTGTCCGGCCCGACAAAAGGAATCTGCGCGCGCTTGTCGGCGAGCACGCCCTGATCGAACTTGTTGTCGATGTTGACGACGACGATGCCGGCGTCCAACGCCTTTTTGCAGACCGGGACGAGCGCCTTTGAATCCGCCGGAGCGATGACGATTGCCGCGACACGTTGCGCGATCATCTGCTCGACAAGATCAATCTGCCGCGCCACGTCCTGCTCATCCTTGATTCCGTTGGCGATCAATTCATAGTCGCCCGCGTGCTCACGCTGAT
>JALZJL010000240.1 GCA_030859785.1 Acidobacteriota bacterium | reverse complement strand
ACGATCCGCGCCTGATCCGCATCAACGAAATTCTCGACGAGCGGATTCGTCCCGCGCTCGCCGGCGACGGCGGCTGGCTGGAAGTCGTCGGCCTCGCGGAGAACACTCTGACCATCAAATATCAGGGAGCGTGCGGCAGTTGCCCAAGCTCAATCTCCGGCACACTGATGGCTATCGAGGGCATGATGAAGCAGGAGATTGATCCTGAGATGGAAGTCGTCGCCCTGTAGCGTGCAGCCGTTCAAATATCACACGGACGCCGCCCAAATAGATTAAGTTTGCGCGGCGTCTTTTCGTACCCGTTCGGAGATTGCAAGCATTGAACCGAACGAGGCGAAAAGATCGAAGGCGCTTCGAAAAAAATCGCGTGACAGGCGGCGAACCTTCTTTTCATTTGCTGCTTTACCCGGAACCGCACGACCGCGTCGGCGTGCGAAGACTCGTACCCAAACGGGTTCAGCGAAATGAGCGGCATGAGTGGGAAATTATTACTTCAGCCGCCAGCACTCTGCCCCACAGCGAGTTTGCATTAACCGGCATTGAATCTTTGTCATGTTCGCTCGAAACCGAGGCACATAGGAGGAGACTATGTTTGTCTATGCCCGCGTGTGTGTGTTTGCTCTGTGCGTTGTCTCTGTTCCCTTCCCGACGTTTGCCCAGGCCCCAGCCAAAAATAAGAAGACGACTGCCCTCGCCACCGGTTCACGCGCCGCCGCCGCGGTCGATCCGATGACGGAGGTGCGGCGGACGACGGCGATTCTGCTTGTGACGTCGCTGGCCGACGAAGCGCGCAATTTCCACAATCACACATTGCGCGCACGAGTCCAGGCCCGGGCCGCCGACGCGCTCTGGGAGACCGACAAAGAACGAGCACGCGCCCTTTTTCGTCGGGCATGGGAGGCGGCTGAAACTGCCGACACCGAGCGGGAAAAACGACTTGAGGAAGAACGCCGCACGCGAACGTCCTCATTTGACACCGGGCCGAGGTTACGCCCGGAAGTTTTACGGCTCGCTTCCAAACGCGAACGCTCCCTCGGCGAAGAGTTCCTTGCCCATCTTGAAGAAACGAAAAAGCAGGAAGCGGCGAGCGCGGCGGAGCGGCCTGCGACTTCAACTGACAACCCGATTGACCGGCCTGACCCGTGGGGAGCGTCTCCCGCCGTGGAACAAAGACTGGGCGTTGCTCAGCAACTGCTTGACGATGGAGACATGGAACGCGCCATCCAGTTCGCCGACCCGGCACTAACCGGCGTCAACATCCCTACGATTAACTTCCTCGCCAGGCTGCGAATCAAAAACGCGGACGCGGCTGACCTGAGATTCGCCGCTCTGTTAGCGCGCGCCGCGAACGATCCGGCGTCCGACTCGAACACTGTTTCGCTGCTCTCGTCATACATCTTCTCGCCGGGTATTTACATCACCTTTGGGTCAGGCGGCGGCGCCAGCAGCACCAGCCAGTGGGGGCATAGCGATAAAGCGTCAACCGAAATATCACCGTCCCTGCGCGCGGCATTCTTCCGCGCCGCTGCTTCCGTGCTATTGCGCCCACCGCCACCGCCGCAACAGGATCGTACCTCCAGCGGGCGCGCCGGGACGTACATGGCAATCACGCGCCTGCTGCCACTTTTTGAGCGGCACGCGCCGAATCAAGTTGCGGCGCTGCGGGCGCAACTCGCCGCGCTTGCGCCCGACACGCCGCAAGATAAGCGCGACGGCAAAGACACGGCCCTGACCCTGGGGCTCGTCCCCGAAGAAGAGACGCGCGACCGGGTGCAGAATCACCTGGAGCGGCTTGACGCGGCGAAGACTTCCGCTGAGCGCGACGCGATTTACCTGCGCGCTGCCTTAGCCGCCCTCGCGGAGGACGACCCGCGCGCGTCGGAGTTTGCCGACAAGATCGAGGACGGTGAGTTGCGCCGTCAGGTTCGCGCTTACGTCGATTTCGCGGCGGTGAAAAAGGCACTTGAGAAGAAAAAGACGGACGATGCGTTGCGGCTCGCGCGTGTCGGCGAATTGACTCACGTGCAGCGCGCGTGGGCGCTAACTGAAGTGGCGCGTTTACTGTCAAAGTCTGAGTTGGGGCGCGCCGCCGAGATACTCGAAGAAGCGATTATTGAAGCGCGCCGCATCGACGCTGATTCGCCCGACCGCGCGCGAGCGATGGCCGCCATCACGACGCAACTCCTAGTGGTGGATCGTGGGCGCGCGTGGGAAGCGCTCGGCGAAGTGGTCAAGACGGCGAACGCGGCTGGCGAGTTCACCGGCGAAGACGGCGGTCTCACGACGACGCTTCAAGCAAAGAACGCCGGCACGTGGATGTCGCATTCGGGCGCTGAGAGTTTCGACCTCGCGGGGATCTTCGGCGCGCTCGCCAAAGACGACCTCAACCGCGCCGTCGATGTGGCGAAGACTTTTACTAACGAAGCGCCGCGCGCCGCCGTCGTGCGCGCCGTGCTCGACAAAAAAAAGGATGAGGGCGGAGGGATGAGGGATGAATGAAAACAGAAATCCTGAATACTGTAAAGGGGAGGGCTGTTGCGGTGCTGGTCTCCGGTGTTCCGTATTCTGTGTCCTGTGCTCTGCGTTCACGAATAGATGTTCATCGGGCGGGTGAGGAGCGCGATAGGGTCGTCAATGTTGAGCGCCTCGCGGACGTAGAAGGGTTCGCCCGCTGCGACACCGATCAGCGAGCCATAGTAGCGCATCCGGTTTTCGAGTTGGTCGAGGAAGGTCGCTTCGCTGATGCGCGTCCGTGGCTCGTCTGAATCCGGGCGGTGGAACTGCGAAGCGTGCGCGCGGATTGAACTCATTTTCCCCTCCACAAATTCCGACACATCAATGATGAACGACGGCACCACGAGGCGCGAATAAACCGAGTGTGCGAGCGCCGGCATCTGCGTCGCAGGCAGCCCCGTCTCTTCGTCGTAACGGCGCATGCTGGCGAGCCGCGCCGCTTCGCGAACAAGGCGCGCGGTTGCCGCGTGGTCGGGGTGCGGGTCGTCCCAGTGCGCGGTGAAGATCACCTTCGGGCGGTGTGTGCGAATCACGCGCACCATCGCGCGCCTTGATTCTTCCGTCACATGCACGTGGCCGTCCGGCTGTCCGAGGTTGAGCCGTACATCCAGTCCGAGGATGCGTGCCGCCACGCGTGCTTCTTCGGTGCGGCCTTCGAGTGTTCCGCGCGTCCCCATCTCGCCGCGCGTCACGTCGACCACACCGGTGCGATAGCCCTGCCGCTTCAACTTCAATAACGTGCCCGCGACCGTCAACTCCGCGTCGTCCGGGTGCGAAAAAACAGCCAGCGCGTCCAGTTCAATCCCTTCGGTACTGATGCTCATCTCGGATCAAACCCTTTCACCGACAACCGCCTTCGCCGCCAAAATTGTAGCGGCACATCAGTCCCTGTTTAGCTCCCGTGTCGTAGATCAAAGAGAGGTTGCTGATGGTCGCCTCCCAGTGGAAATCAGACCGGCTGAGCGAACGCACGATCTCCGCAAGCCGGTCGCGGTCGATGTCGCCGTGCGCCAGCGTGATATGCGGCATCCACATCTCCGGATGGTAATAATTGACCGCGCCGAGGGCGTCTTTGGCCGCTGCGTCCCACAGTCGCTGGTGCAACGCCGACAGTTCCGGGCTGCGCACGATGGGGATGTAAAGGACGGGATGATTAAGTGTGAAGATACCGAGACCGGCGGTTCTGATGCGGAACGGTGACAAATCCTGAGTCATCTCTTGGAGAATGTCGCCGACCCTTTCAACGTTATAGCCCGCGCCGACCTGGTAAGAGAGATGTGGGAAGGGCGTCACGTACGCGCCGCGCACGCCGAACTTTTCCTCCAGTTCCACCCAGATGCTTTCGACCAGGGCGTAATGCTCATCATCGAGCAACGAAACAATGCCGTGCATGCCCTCGTGATCCTTCATCAAACGCCGGCTCGAATTTCTTTCGCTATGGTGTAACGCAACGTGTGCGCGCGGGTCAAGGCTAGTCGCCACCCTATCAACTGCCCCTCCCGTTGCTGCTGACTAAATCATTCAAAGTGACAGGTGACAGGTGACAAGTGACAAGTACGGAATTCAGGTCACGCGAGTGTTGCCTGTCACACTGATTTTAATGGCGAGGATTGTTTAGCTGACTTCATGACTTGCGTGCCCCACAGAACTCTCAACCGTCCTGTCACCTGTCACTTTTCAACGTCACTGTTTGGCAACCGATTTGACGCGGCGCGTGTTGTGTTGTTAGCCTCCTGCCCGTCAGTAGTTTCGCGATGAAGTTAATTGTCCTTGGATCAGGCACGTCCGTTCCGCACCCGCAGCGCGCCGAGTCGGCTTTTTGGCTCGATACCGGCGCGGGGACGCTGCTGCTGGACGCGGGCGCGGCGACGGCGCACAGGCTGGCTCGGGAAGGCGTCGACTGGGTCGGACTCGACGCAATCTGGGTCAGCCATTTTCATCTCGATCATGTCGGTGGACTCGCCCCTTTTCTGTTCGGCACCAAGTACGCCCCGCAGACACAGATACGCCGCAAGCCGCTCGTGATTTATGGGCCGCGTGGGACGCAGGAATTGCTGCACACGTTTGATCGCGCCGGCAACTACGAACTCATGGAACAACCCTTCCCACTTGAAATTCGTGAGGTCGCGCCACGCACTAAGTTTGACGTCTTCGGCGGCTTGCACGCGGAGACATTCTCGACTCCGCACACGCGCGAGAGTCTCGCCATTCGCCTGACCGATGACACGGGAGCGTCGTTCGTCTACACCTCGGACACCGGCTACGTCGAATCACTCTCTGATTTCGCGCGCGACGTTGAACTGCTGGTCATCGAGTGTTCCTTCCCACACACGTCGCCGGTCAAGACGCACCTCGTGCTTGAAGAAGCGATGAATCTTGCCAAGCAATCAGGGACGCGCCGCGCGTTGCTGACGCACCTCTACCCGGAGTGGGACGGAGTTGACTTGGCCGCCGAAGCGAAGAAACTCTGGGACGGCGAAACGGTCGAGGCGCGCGACGGGTTGCGGCTTGAAATTGCTCAAATGACAAACGGCCGATGAGGTCCGTGCGAGGGATTCGCTTATATCTGTGTTGAGGACTTACTTGTGAGCCGCCGAGAATTTACTTTGCTTCTCCTCTTATTCTTGTCAGCGTTGGCAGGCGCTTGCGAGGGCGGCCCGCCGCCCGAAGACCAGCGGCCTGAAATCACTGTGGAAAAGATCCCCGAAGACATCAACGGCCAGCGGGTCAGTGTGCCGGCGGAGGGCGGCGCTTCGGAACCCTCAAGTTGGCGATTCTTCCTCAACGAGCCGAAGGAGATAGAGATTTTAGAGAAGCAACTCGCGGGCGATCAGGCGACATTAGTCATTGACCTGCGGACGCGCACATCACCGCGCGCGGAGCAGCAAGGGATTACAAAAAAGCTGGCTGGCAGGCTTCGTTTGCATTACGAGTTGAAATCGTATGTTGTGCTGCGGAAGTGGGAGATTGTGCGAATAGAAAACATCTCCTTCGCGTATCAGAAGGAGTGACCCGGCCATCATCTGCGCGGGCGGGCTGACATACACATCCACTGAGAAAGCAGTTCATATGAAATCAAGATTAATCATCAATCCGGTTTCCGGCACCGACGCCGCGCCGGACTACCTGCAAAACATCAACGAGCGCCTGCGCGCGGCGCACGGCACGATGGACATTGTGATGACAATTGCGGCGGGGGATGCCGGCGCGGCGGCGGCGCAGGCCGTGCGCGACGGCTACGACCACTTGTTTGTCGGCGGCGGCGACGGAACGCTTAATGAAGTTTTGAACGGCGTCGCGGGCGTCGACGGTGGGTTAGAGCAGATCACGTTCGGGTTGATTCCGCTCGGCACTGGCAACGACTTCGCCGACGCGCTGGGGCTACCCGAAGATGTTTCGGAGGCCATCAACCTGCTGCTCGAAGAGCGCACGATTCAGGTGGATGTCGGGATGCTGAACGACCGCCACTTCATTAATGTCTCGGCGGGCGGCTTCATCGCCGAGGTGTCATCAGCCGTCAATCCGCAGTTGAAGACGGTGGCCGGTAAGCTCGCCTATCTGATCGGCGGCGCGCAGGTGCTGATGGATTACGAGCATGTCACGGCTCGCCTGCGTGTTGTCGAGCAGGAGCGCATCGTCGAGCGCGAGATGAACATTGAGATGTTCGCGGTCTGTAACTCGCGGCTGGTCGGCGGCGGACGATTGATCGCGCCGCACGCGGTGATCGACGACGGGCTGCTCGATGTCTGTTTGATCGCGGAGATGCCGATGCTTGAATTTGTCACGCTGCTGACGAGCGTGTCGGGCGGCGACCACCTCGAAGACCCGCGCGTCAGTTACTTTCAGGCCCGCGAAATCACCATGCATTTCGACCGCGCAATTAAAGTCAACACCGACGGCGAAGTACTCGACGCCGCCGATTGTCATTACCGCATCTTGCCGCGCGCCGCACGCTTTCTCGCCGGCGACGCACCGTACGCTTCGCCATGAACATAAAGAACCGCACCGCCGGAAGCTTCGCCCGGTGTCAGCGCAAATCCTGTCAACAAATTTCCTGTCAACACAAATCCTTTCGCCACATATTTTTCCTCGCCGGTTGCTGCTGCTGTCTACTCCTCGCTCTCGCGCCGCCGGCGCCCGCCATCCGTCGCGCGATGACCGGCGCGATGTCGTCCGACAAGACGAATCTCGACAAAACGAATCTTCTCGAGACCGGCAGCGGCATCATCAAGCCCGCCGGCGCGCCTGCCACCGCCACCCCGGATGAAATCAAAATCGTTTCTTACAATATGCGTTGGCGCGGCGGCGATGAATTGCGCGAGTTGATCGGGTTACTTCGTGATGATTCACAGATCGGCGGCGCGGCAGTCATCGGGCTGCAAGAGGCCGACCGCAACAAGGGGCGCACTGACCGCATCAACACCGCACGCGTGATGGCTGACGCGCTCGGCATGCATTACGCCTGGGCGGCTCCGCCGCGCGCTAACAGCGAGCAGTCAGAGGATGAAACGGGTGTCGCGATTTTGAGTCGCTATCCACTTTCGGATGTCGAGCGGATCGTACTGCCGCACGAGGGGCCGGGACACCGGCGGCGCGTGGCTCTCGGCGCGACCGTGCGACTCGGCGCGACCGATGTGCGCGTTTACACGATTCACGCCGAGACGCGCGTCGCGATGGAGAAGAAGATGGATCAGTTGCGCGCCGTGCTGACTGACCTCGAACAATACCCGCGAATCGAGCGCGTGGTCGTGCTCGGCGACTTCAACACGATCAAACACAAGGATGTCGTGGGCGCGCGGCGTATCTTTGAAGCGGCAGGCTTCGCGACTCCCTTCAAAGACGGCCAGGCGACGTGGCGGACATTTATCATCAAGCTCAAGCTAGACTGGCTATGGCTACGCGGATTCGAGACCAGCGCCAGCGGCATCGCGCGGCAAGTCGAGATGTCCGACCACTGGCCGCTATGGGTCACGGTCAAATTCAAATTGGATAAGGGCAGAGGTTAAAGGCTGGCCCTGGTTCCAGCAATAAATTGCGGGGCTACTTTCGAGTTGTCCCGACCGGGACATAACAGGCGACTGTCCGCAGTCTTGGATGGTTCGATTTAGAGATTTGCAGCTTCACTGATATCTAACATCACGTCAGTTCGACATAAGGATTTTAGCCACGGCTATGGCTCTGTCGCCACTGCCGTGACTTTCTTACATCGACCTCACCCTAACATCTAACATCCAGATTTTCTTACCTTACGCTCACTTGAACGCTGTTCGCTTCGAGGGCGTTGCCGGTGGCGCGCTGCAGTTCGGCGACGGCCTTGTTGAGTTCGGTCTGCGCGCGCAGTTCGTTGCCGCGTGCGGTCGCAAGCGCCGTCTGCCGCTCAAGCACCAGGAAGAACGTCGACTGTCCGGCGTCGAACTTGCGCTGCTCGCTGGCGTATTGCTGCTCTGACGCGGAGCGCGCCGTGACTGCCGCTCTCAGGCGCGATTCGGCGGTCAGCATCAACTGCAAAGCGTTGCGCACATCGACTTGAATCAACTGCTCCAATTGTTCGCGCTGCACGCGCAAACGGTCACGCTCAACCAGCGACCGTCCGAGTTGCGCTTCAGCGGTGCGGTTTTTAAACGGCAGACTGATCTGCACGCCGACGCGGAAGTTGGTGAAGCGGTTCGCGGCCAGGTTCGTGAACGACTGACCGTAGCCGCCGAGCAGCACATCCGGGAAGACTTGTGCCGGCGGCTCCGTGAGCGGTGGCAGGCCGCCGAGTTGCGAGAGTTGATTGATCCGCTCGCGTAACTGCGTGTTGCTGGCGGTGAATGGATTGACCGCGCGGGCCGGGTCGAGCGAGCCGGCCAAACCCACCAGCCCGTAACTGCCGACGAGGTCGACCTGTGGCCGCGTCTGCTCGCGCGCGAACCGCTGTTCGATCTCGTTGATCTCGCGCGCCACGTCCGACTGCCGAAGTTCGGGCCGGCTGCGCAGCGCGCCTTCCATTGCATCTGCCAGCCCGACCGGCGGAGTTTTCAAATCAACCGCATCGGTCGGCACCAACGCCACATTCCACAACGGCGACTCGCGGTTTTCCGCAATCAGATTCTTCAAATTGTTCTCCGCCCGGCCCACATCATCAAGCGCGCTGTAGACGCTCTGCTCAAAACCCGACACCTGCGCCTCTGCTGCGACGACATCAATCGGCGCGAGCACACCTTGTTCGACAAGGCGCTTGTTATGTTCAAGCTGCGCGCGTGCATCGCGCACCGTGTCGCGCTGAATCTGTAGGTTGCGCAACGTGAAGACCAAATCCCAGTAGGCGCGCTGCACGCCGGTGATCGTTTCAATCGCGCGTTGACGAAACTGCGCGTCGGTCAAGCTCAGATTCTTCCTACCGATCTCGATCAAGCGGCGGTTCTGGTCGAAGCCGAAGCCGCGCAGCAGTGGTTGCGTGTAGTTGAAGGTCAGCGCCGACGGGAACTGCGGGTTGAGCGTGGCGAACTGATTGTCGGTTGTGACGCGGCTGCTCGAAAAGTCGACGCGGTAACCGCCGCCGCCTTTCGGCGTCAGCCCCTGAAAGCCCGCCGTCCCGAAGAATCCCGACTGCGTCACCGCACCGTTCGCGCCGCCGCTCAGGAAGCTGCCGGTCGGCGTCTCAGCGCGCTCGTAATAAGAGAATGAAGTGAAGCGCGGGTCATAGACACCACGCGCGCCCGCCAAATCAAACTCGGCGGCGCGCACGTTCTGGCGCGACACCTCGATGTCCTTGTTGTTGGCGAGCGCCATCTCGATGGCCTCGCGCAACGCGAGCGGGCGCTGGTCGCCCATCCGCACGCCGACCCGTTCAAGGACAGGGAACGGCGCAGAGGCAGGACGAAAGTCTGACGCGACCGGCGGCACATCAAGCGGCAACTCACCTGGCGCGGGCGTTGGCACACTCTCGCGTCCGGGCGGTCGCACGCCCGCCGGCGGCTGGATTTGTGCACCCGGCGCGGACGGAGGCGCAACGCCTTCGGTCGCCTGTACCGCCGGGCCTTGCGGCGTTGAAGGCGCTGCATCCAGAGTCGCCGGCACGGGCGTCTGCGGCGCGCCGGCTCCCGGTTGCTGACCCGTCGGCGCGGGTTGCTGCTGCGGCGGCGACGCCGTCGTGACGACCGGATTGCCTGGCGTCGGCGTCACGGTCTGGGTCTGTGTCTGCACCGGCGCGTTCGCCGACGGCGCAGGAACTATCGGCGCACTCGCTGCCGGCGCGCCCGGCTGTTGTCGTGCATGGTAGGTCGTTCCGAATGAAGTGACGCTCACAAGGAGCGCGGCGATTAAGAGTTGATTGAATGAATGATGCTTCATGACTTGATGAATCCAAAATTTCACCGGCACGACGGGCATTCTACATAGAACGTGACTCGCGACCGTTTGATGGTTCTACTCAGCGGTTGCCCGACGACTGTCAAGTGAACTTTCCGCGAACTCCGGCGGCGACCGAATCGCCCACGCGAAGGATAGGGTCGCCGCCGTTTCGTGTCAGTGTCTCTAATCAGTGCCTGCCTAATAGTCCGAACAGCGAACTGGCGGCGGTCGCGGTCTTGCGTCGCCCCGTGCGAATGAGTTGCTGACGCCCGCGCCGATGCGCCCCCACACGCGGCTGCGGCCAAGGTCGTCGAACAGTGAATAGAAGACCGGCACCGCCAGTAGCGTCAGTAGCAGACACAAGCTCTGCCCACCAACGACGAGCACGCCGATTGATCGATTCGTTCCCGAACCGGGGCCGGTTGCGACAACGAGCGGCATCATCCCGGCGACGAGCGCAATCGTCGTCATCAGAATCGGCCTCAGACGGTCGCGGTTCGCTTGAATGATCGCTTCGTATCGCTCCATGCCTTGCGCGCGCAGTTCGTTCGTGTGATCGATCTGAAGAATCGCGTTCTTCTTGACGACGCCGAACAGCAGCAGCAGACCGAGTCCCGAAAAGATGTTGATGGTCTGTCCCATCACTAACAGTGACAGGATGCCGAAGGGAATCGCGAGTGGCAGCGTCAACAGAATTGTGATCGGGTGAATGAATGATTCGAACTGCGCGGCCAGCACCATGTACATGAAGATGAACGACAGCGCGAACGCGAGCATGAAGTAGTAGCCGGCCTTGCCCAATTCCTTTGAGCGCCCGGCCAACCCCGTCGTGTAGCCCGGCTCGATGCTCATCTCTTTGGCGAACTGTTCCATCTGCGCGGTGACGGCGGCCTGCGAGCCGCCCGCCTTGACGTTGGCCGACAGCACCACCTGCCGCTGCCGGTTAAGGCGCTCAATCGCCGACGGCCCCGAACCCTCTTCGATCCGCACCAGATTGTCGAGACTCACCCAGCCGACTTTCGGCGAAGCGACGATCATCCGCTGTAATCCTTCTTTGCTCGCGCGGAACTGGCCGGTCGCACGCACGCGCACGTTGTACTGATCCGTGCCTTCATTGAACGTCGAGACCTCCTCGCCGGCAACGAGCGTGTTCAGCGACTGCGCGATGTCGCCGACGCGGACGCCCAAATCCGCTGCCCGCGCACGGTCGATCTCGACGCGCAGTTCGGGCTTCCCGATGACGAGCGACGTGTCGGCGTCAACCACATCAGGGATCGTCTCCATCTTCTTCAGCAGTTCTTCGGAGTAAGCCGTCAGCTTTTGCAGATCGGGGCCGCTGATGACGTACTGCACGTCGGCGTTGCGGAAGCCACCGCCGGAAATCGCCGCCACCAGTTGCACACCCGCGCGCAATTCCTTCGGGTACTTTTGCAGCACGCCGCGCGCACGTTCCATCAGATCGGTCTGCGACAGGTCGCGCTCTTCAATCGGCTTCAGCTTGACGTAGATGGTGGCGCTGTTCACGAGTTGCTGCTGCCCGCCGCCGATGGTCGACAGTGTATCGGTCACGCCGTCGATTTCGCGCAGGTCTTTGGCGATCCGTTCAACCGTTGTTTCGGTCAACGCGAGCGTCGAGCCTTCCGGGGCGCGCAACGTCACCTCGAACTGTGACTGATCATCAACCGGCAGAAAGTTTTTGCCGATGAACATGAACAGCGGCACGATGCTGACGATGGCCGCGAGGCAGACAATGACCACCACCCAGCGGTGCGCCATCGACCACTCCAGCATCCGCGTGTAGGTGCGATCAATCGGGCGGTAGAAGCGCGAATCTTTGGCCGTCTTCGGCGCGCGCGCGGTTTGATTCGGTTCGTATACCACCGCTTCCTGAGAACCGACACCCCCCTCACGATCCTCAACCGCCGTTGCCGCTGTCATGGTTTGCGAGTCGCTGGCGATGGGGTCTGTGCTGGGCGCGGTCGCTTGATGTTCCTCTTCACGTCGCTTGATAAGTCGCGCCGAGAGCATCGGCGTCAGCGTGAACGAGACGAGCAGCGAAACCGCAATCGCAAACGATGAAGTCAGGCCGAACGACGACATAAAGCGCCCGACGATGCCGCCCATAAAGCCCACCGGCAGGAACACCGCGAGCAGGCTGAGCGTCGTCGCCATTACCGCGAGACCGATCTCGCGCGTTCCTTCAATCGCCGCCTGAAATGGGTCCATCCCCTTCTCTTCGACGAAGCGATAAATATTCTCTAAAACTACAATCGCGTCATCAATCACAATACCGACCATCAGCGTCAGCGAAAGCATCGTGATTTGATTGAGCGTGTAACCCATCGCGGCCATCAGTCCGAACGTCGCGATAATCGATGTCGGGATGGCGATGGCTGCAATCAGCGTCGAGCGGACGTTCCACAAAAAGACGAAGACGACCACCGCCGCGAGGATGCCGCCTTCGATCAAGTGCGTCTCGATGGACTCGACCGCCGCCCTGATGAACACGGATTGGTCGCCGACGATTTCGGCGCGGAAGCCCGCCGGCAAGGTCGGCGCAATCTCGGCTAGCCGCTCCTTCACAGCGTCGGCGACAGCGACTGTGTTCTGCCCCGATTGTTTCGAGACGATCAGCGTGACCGCCGGCTGCCCATTCAGCAGCGCCGACGTGCGTTGCTCTTCGGAGCCGTCCTCGACGTAGCCGATGTCACTCATCTTGACGACGTAAGCGCCGCGCGTCGCGACCGCGATATTGTTAAAGTCCGCCGGGTCGGTAATGCGACCCATCGTCCGCACGGTCAACTCGCGTGTGCCTTCGTCGATGCGGCCGCCCGGCACTTCCAGGTTCTGAGCCCGCACTGCCGCCGCGACCTCGCCGATGGTCACGTTGTAAGAACGCATCTTGTCCGGGTCGACCCAGACCTGAATCTCGCGCTCCGCACCGCCGACGACCTCCACCTGCCCGACGCCGTTGATACTCTCGATCCGATCCTTGATTTGGTCATCGGCAATGTCGGTCACTTCGCGCAAGCTACGCGGCGCGGAGACGGCGATGCGCAGCACCGGTGCGGCGTCCGTGTCGAGCTTCTGCACGATTGGCTCTTCGGCGGTCTCCGGCAGATCGGGCACGACGAGGTTTACTTTGTCGCGCACCTCCTGCGCTGCGACGTCGGCGTCCTTCTCAAGTAAAAACGTGACGAAGACCTGCGACGCGCCTTCGACCGATGTCGAGCGCAATTCGTCGATGCCGCTGATCGTGTTGACGGCGGCCTCAACCTTGTCGGTGATTTCGGTTTCGATTTCGCGCGGGCTGGCGCCGGGGTTGACGACCGTAATGGTGATCGTCGGAAAATCAATTTTCGGGAACAGGTCGACGCCGAGCGAGAAGAACGAGAACGCGCCGACAACCGTCAGCGACAGAATCAACATCGTCGCGAAGACCGGGCGGCGGACACAGATTTCAGCAAGTTTTTGCATGGCCTAATTAAAAGTCTGGAGTCTGCGGTCTAAGAGTCTGAAGTCTTTGAGTCAACTTGAATCTTTCCTTTTGACTCAAAGACTTCAGACTCGCGACTTATTGTTTGACTGGCGTACCATCGCTCAGTTTTTCGACGTTGCTGGTGGCGACGATCTCATCGACGCCGATGCCGTTGCGGATTTCAAGCAGATCGCCTTCGGCCTGCCCCAACTGCACGAGTCGCTCCTGCGCGCGTCCATCTTTAATAACGAAGACGCGGCTGGTGTTGCCTTCGGTGCGCACCGCGCGTTGCGGTATCAGAATCGCGGGCTGCGACGTGGGCTGCACGATTCGCACGGTCGCGAACTGACCGGGTTTCAATTGACCGTCAGGGTTTTCAATCTCCGCCTCGACGGTCAGCGTGCGCGAAGCTGCCGAAATGTTCGGCGAGATGCGCGCGACCCGCCCGGCGAACGAGCGGTCGGGGAAAGCACTGACTGCGACCGAAACGCCCTGCTCCGCCCGCACACCGGCGATCTGCTGTTCGGGGATGTCGATACGGACGCGCAGAGGGTTGGTGCGGACAATCGTCGCGACCTTTGACGATGTTGAGAGATATTCGCCGAGGTCAGCCGGCCGGTCGGAGACGTAGCCGCTGATCGGCGCGTAGACCACCACGTCCCGAATGGCTTTGCGCGCCTGCTCGATTTGCACCGCGGCGTTTTGTTCGGAGGCGCGCGCCGCCGCGACCCCTGCGTATGACTGCTGCGCCTGCGCGAGCGAGGCCTCGTATTGCTGGCGCAACTGATCGCGTTGCGCGCGCTGCTGGTCGTAGGCCGAGCGCGACACGTCGCCGGATTCGATTAAAGTTTCGTAGCGACGCAACTGCTTTTCGGCGAGGTCGAGGGCCGCCCGCGCCGCACCGACCTCCGCCACGTCAGTCGCGTCGAACCGGCGTCCGGCCCGCAGCCCAATCCGCTCCTCAGACTGTCGTACGGCAGCCTGTGTCTGCGCGAGTTGCGCCTGGGCCTGCGCCAGACGTAAACGCGCGTCGGCGTCGTCGAGCCGCACGATCATCGCCCCACGCGAGACGTAACTGCCGAGGTCGACGCCGACCGCGACGACGCGGCCTGCTACCTGCGGCGCGACATCCGACTGTTCATCGGCGGCCAGGGTGCCGGTCGCTTCAAGGAAGCGTGGCAACTCGCGCTTCACCGCCGGCGCGGTCGAGACATCGATGGGGCCGGGCGTCGGGGCCGCGGAAACGGAACGGGCGTTGTCGTTCTTCGACTCGGCGCGTGAACCGCCGCACCCGGCGGCCAGCGCTGAGAGCGCGAGCAGCACACACAGGGTAATTGTGGTTTTTGGTTGGTGATGATCGATCAAAGTCTTTAACTCTCCGCAACTACTTCGCAAGCCTTCATTTCTTCTTTTTCGCGCGGCTGACGGGCAGCGCCGCAACCTTACCCGCGCGCTTATCAATGTCGCCGCGCACGCCTTTGACTAAGCCGTGACGCACACTTGTGCCGGTCACTGTGCCAGACACTCTGCTGGTCACTTTACCGGTCACTCTGCCGGTTGCCGGGCCATCTCTTTGATTGGCCTTCCTGGCGAGTGCTTGATTATTCAGAGCGCGAGGTGACGGCAAGGAGTGGTCTCGATTGATGCCTTTCAGCAGAATCTCTGTGAACTCGCGCGCCGCGTCTTCGTCCGGGATGTCGAGTAGCGTGCAACCCTTATCCCACAGCGTATTGTTCAGCGAATGGTGAATGACCATACCGCCAAAGGCGCGCACCGCGACCACCGGATTGATGTCGCGAAACGCGCCGTCGCGCTGGCGCTGGCTGATGTAGTCGCCGAGGAACCGATACATCTGGCGTACGTTGCGATCCCAGAACATCTGCGCCAGTTGATGGCCTTCGAGCGCTGAGTAGAGCAGCAGACGCAGAAAGTCGGGATCGCGTCGATGATGTTCCATCATCTCGCGAGCGATGCCTTCGAACACCGCGCGGTCGTCTTTGCGCGCGACCGCATCCCCTACTGCGCAGTTAACCATCTCGGCCATCGGGTGCGCGAAGTCGGCCATCCCGCCATGACATGCCTTATAATCGATAATCGCGCTGTAGAGTTCTTCCTTGGTAGCAAAGTGGCGAAAGATTATCGCCTCGGAGACGCCAGCCGCCTGCGCAATCTCTTTCGTGGTCGCGCCGCGAAAGCCACGCTCAGAGAATAAGCGCAACGCAACGTTGACGATCTGCCGTCGCCGCTCTTCGCCCGCCATCCGTCCGCCACCGCTACTGCTGACGACGCTGTTGATGCCGGCCAATGCTTCGGGCGGCGCGCTCTCTGACTTAATCTTTTCTGACTGTCTACTCAATTCACTCCCTTTCCAGATCTCAATCTGATCTATCACAAGCAAAGTAAGTGCGTACTTACTTACATTAGTCAGCGGGCGCTGTCAAGGAGGTGGTTGCTTTTTCGGTAATCCATTAACTATTGGTGGCTAGTAGCACAGACTAAAGTCTGTGCTACTTCTTCTTGCCGCCCGTCACTGAGGGATTAGCTTTTTCGTGAGTTTGAGTTCGATGGGTATCGCAACGGAACATGGTGTGGTTCGTCGGCCTCTCGATCCCGTTAAGAAAATCCTACCCGTCGAGTGCGTGGCGCAGATGTATTGTTCCCGACCTTGTGCTATCGTGGCGCGTACCTTTTCGCAACAAAATGTTTTGGTCGCGGGTGGCGTTCAGCTAGTTCCAAAGACGCTTTAGCGGTTTTTAAGCTGAGCGTCAGCCGCGGAGTTTAGTCGGCACGTTGTTTGCTCCGTCGCGCTCTGTAGAACAGAACTATATGAGCGTTTCTTCGACGCTCTTTCATTTCCGCAGCACGGCATTAACCACAATTTAAACCGGAGGATAAATTTATGTCACAGAATAGAAGTCCCAATGATCCAATGAATACATCAACGTATGGTGGGGCGGGCACAGGGGCGACGGATGCCGGGACGACCCGCGATTCGTCAACCGGCATGACGCCGAGCAACACAGGTATGGGCGGCGCTTCGACCGGCACCGGCACGGCGGCAGGATTAAAGTCGCAGGCGCAGGAGTATGGTCAGAAAGTGGCCGATGCCGCGACGCAGGCGAAGGATTATGTCGCTGACAAAATGTCAGTCGTCGGCGACAAAGTAAAAGACCTTCAGAACAAGGATTTCAGCCAGGTCGCTGACGAAGCCAAAGAGTATGCGCGGCAGAAGCCGGGACAGGCGCTTTTGATTTCCGCTGCCGCGGGTTTCGTCATCGGTTTGCTGCTCCGTAGCAGCAGCCGGCGCTAAGCGGTCATTGCTTTTCGTTCCCCTTTCCGGCGATGCGCATTGCCGGAAGGGTGGGACCCTGACGTAGAAATATAAGGGGAAGGTAGGAGGAGCGATGGCCGATTTAGAGAGAAGCACGGCTGCCGCACCAGCAGCAGCAACGGCGCAACACACGCAGGCTGACATCGAAGGCCTTCCGGCATTGTTTGGACGTCTCGGCGAAGATGTGATGACGCTTCTCGATACGAAGCTCAGTCTCGCCAAAGTAGAATTAAAGGAAGATGTCGCCGGCTATGCGCGCGGGGCAACAATTGCCAGCGCGGGTGTGGTAGTCGCCGTGATTGGTTTTGCGCTTATCAATGTGGCGATAGCATTGTTCATTTCCACATTTTTCGGAAACGACGAAGCATCCGCCGCGGTGCAAAAGTATGGGCCGTCAAGTTACGGCCTCGGTTTTCTGATCACCGGCGTAATTTATCTGGTGATTGGTGGCGTTCTCGCCTACGTCGGGAAGAACCGCTTGGCGGCGCGTAACCCCGTAACGAACAGAAGTGTCGAGGAACTCAGAAAGGACAAGCAATGGCTGAAGAACGAAATGTAGGGCTGGCGCGCGCCCAGGAATCACCGGTCACCGATGAAGATACCACCAAGGCGGAACTTCAACGGCGCATGGAGGAAGCGCGCGAATCAATTACACAAACCGTCAGCGATATCAAAGATACCGTGGCGACTCAATACGAACATGTCAGAGAAACGATCAACGATTCACTTGATTGGCGCGAGCAGTTTCGTCGCCGACCCGTGGAGTTCAGTGCCGGCGCGTTAGGTCTCGGCCTGCTGCTCGGTTATGGACTCGGTGGAGCTTTTGTGGGCCGTCGCGACAAGGATGATGACGACGATTACTCCGAATATGACGATGACGATTATGATTCGGACGACGACGTTCGACTGGTGACGCAGAGCATGCCCGTCGCACGTCCAATTACCGGAGGCGTCTCCGCGTCATCTCCTTATGGAAGCAGCACTGACTACAATCGCTCGTCTGCGCCGGTAGCACCAGCGGCTTCCTACGAAGGCAGTTACAAGGCCACGACGGACGCAGAGACAGCACCTGATAAGCCAAGCCTCCTCAATCGATTCAGGGAGACAAAAGCTTACGACCGTCTACAGTCGGAGCTTTCGACGCTCGGCGACCGCTTTGTGGAAGAGTTATCCGGCACGGCGCGTACGGTCGTGCTGCCGGCGCTATTCGGTAAAGTTAAGGATATGATCGGCATCGACCTTTCGACGCAACGTGAGGTCGCGCAACGCAGCAAGCTTGAGCAACAGACGGCTGGCTCGCGGGCCGACGCGGAATCTACCACCGATCAGCAGGCTGGCGGACCGGCAAATCTGACAGGCAATAAGCGCAGTTAAAGCGTCGCCCAACAATCAATCGGGCTGATGCAAATTTAGTCGAGCGGAATGTCATCTGAAGCGATGTCATTCCGCTCGGCTATTTTATTTTCTATTCTCCTCACGCCCTTGCCGGCGGTAACAATCCCAGAGTCTGTTCGTGAGGAGAAAAGTCAGAAGGCGCCCCGGAAAGTTCCCGACGCGCCTTTTATGTGCAGAACACATCAGCCAATCTATATTCAGATGGCGAGCGAAGCAGTGAAACTTCGGATTAGTTTGTCGCGGTGCTCAATACAGAGGTACCTCTCGACGGACTCGGAGCGCTCGGCTTACGCGGTAGCTTTTCGTCCATAGTCGCGGAGTTGTAGATGAACGCCGCCATGATCGCCGCTGCTTGCTTCATATCATCGGCCTGGATGCGATCATAGACGTCCTGGTTCGAGTGATGCGTGCGCGTCTCGTATTCAATCTCGTCCTGGATGAACTGAAAGCCCGGCAAGCCCACCGCGTCGAAAGAGAGGTGGTCGGTGCCACCCGTATTGGCGATGGACAGAGTTGTCGCCCCCATCTCGCGGAATGGCGCAAGCCATCGGCGAAAGATGGGTCGAACGGCTTCGTTGCCCTGCAAGTAGACGCCCCTGATTTTGCCGGTCCCGTTGTCGAGGTTGAAGTAAACGGAGAGCTTGTCATGTGCGGGCTTGGCGTTCAGCTTCGGCGTTTGTCCATTCATCATCGCCGCCGTTGAAGCGTTCGCCGAGCCGTCGCCAATCGTGCCGAAATGTTCGGTGACGTAGGCGCGCGAGCCGTTCAAGCCCTGCTCCTCGCCGCTCCACAGCGCAACGCGGATCGTGCGGCGCGGTTGCAGGTTGAGCGCCTTCAGGATGCGCACCGCTTCCATCGCCACCGCGACGCCCGCCGCATTGTCGGTCGCGCCGGTTCCCGCATGCCACGAATCCATGTGACCGCCGAGCATCACGACTTCATCCTTGAGGTCGGTGCCGAGGATTTCGGCGATGGTGTTATAGCCCATCAAATCCTCTTCGTGGAACTTGACCGCGAGGTCAACCGCCATCCGAATCTTCTCGCCTTGTTGAATGATGCGCGCCATCCGGTTGTAATCCTCGGCGGCGACGACGACCTGCGGAGTTATCTTCGGCGCGGTCTTGTCCCACGCCGTGATGCGCGGTCTGAAGATAGCCGTCGGCGACGGGTCGAACGGTTGCGGCACAGCCGCCGACTGCACAAAGATGGTGCCGCCGTCGCCGGCGCGGCTAACGTCGACGAGCAACGCCGCACCTTCATCGGCGAAAAATTGCAGTTTCTGGGCGGTGAACTTAGCGACCGCAATTTGCTCGGCGGTCATTTGGAAACGGCGCGAGGGCCGCCCCACTGGGTCGGGCGCGTTGGCGAGTTCCAATAATTCTTTTTCGGTCAGGCGCGTTCCCGGTGCCTCGAAACGCGCTTTGATTTCTCTGACCGCACTGGTCAGCACGATGGCACCTTTCAGCTTGCCTTTGAACCGCTGTAAGTCCGCCTCGTCCTTCGCGTCGACATAGATCACGTCGCCGACGAGCGGGCCGTTGGTGCCGGGCGACCATGCCTTTGGAAACGCGATCAACGGGATCGATTGCGGCTCGACGACCGTCGCGTTAAAACGCTCGAGCGACCAGCCGCGACCGAACGGCCCCCACGGTTCGAGCCGCGCGTTTTGCAATCCCCACTCCGTCATCTTGTCGCGCGTCCAAGTGTTCGCGCGCTTCATGTTGGGCGAGTTAGTCAAGCGCGGGCCGATCACGTCCGTCAGGTAGCTCAAAGTTCGCATCACCTGCGAACGATTCAGGCCTTCATCCTTGATGCGCTCAATGGGATCGTTCGGGTCTCTCGCAGGAGTTTGCGAAGGAGTCTGTGCGGGAGTTTGCGGCGCGGGGGTCTGCGTGGGCGGTGTCGCCGGAGTCGGTGTCCGCGGTGCCGGCGTCGATGGTTGCTGAACAACAGAATGCGCCAACACACCGGGCGGCACTATTAAAGAGCATACGAGCAGCGCGCACGCTGCGGAGCGTCGTAACATCACATTGGTCTCCTCGAAATTCAAAACTCCTTATGTTTACTGAGCCGCGCGCCGCGCGCCACGAACCACTGCGGGCGGTTGCGTGCCAGGCGGCAGGCTGTCGGAGCGATAGCCGCAGTCCTCATTCACACAGACCCGCACGATGCCCTTCTTCGATGTCTTTTCGAGCACGAACGGCGCTTTGCACTGCGGGCAAGGTTCGGGGATGGGCTTGTCCCAGTATACTGCGTCGCACTCCGGATATTCCGCGCAACCGTAGAAGGCTTTGCCGCGCTTCGACTTTTTGACGACTATTTCGCCGCGGCAACCAGGGCGCGGGCACGCGATGCCGGTCGTCTCGCGCTTGATGTATTTACATGTCGGGTAGTTGGCGCACGACACAAACTCGCCGAAGCGCCCGTGACGGCGGACGAGTTGCGCGCCATCGACCGGGCACGTCTCGTCAAGCGGGACGGGTGCCGGGGCGACCGCGCCGCTGCGACTGATCTTTCGGATGTTGCGGCACTCCGGGTAGCCTGTGCAGCCGAGAAACTGACCGAACCGTCCGCGCTTCAAAGCCATCGGCTTGCCGCACAAATCGCACGCCTCTTCCGCTTCGGCGGCTCCGTCCGCCCCCTCGCCGTTGGCCGCCGCGCCCGCTTCCCCATTGGCCGTCGCGACCACAGTCGAAGGCCGCGCTATCTCGCGCGTCGTGCGGCACTCCGGATAATTCGAGCAAGCCAGAAACTGGCCGAAGCGACCGAACTTGATGACCATTGACGAGGCGCAGTTGTCACACACTTCGTCGGTCGGGATCGATTGCTGCTTCGCCGCCTTCATCTCTTGTTCGGCGTTTTTCAGGTCGTGCTTGAACTTGTCATAGAAGCCGTGCAGCGCCGCCGTCCACTTCAGCTTACCGTCCTCGATCTCGTCCAATTGCTCTTCCATGCGCGCCGTGTACGACTCGTTGAAGAGGTCGTTGAAACTGGCAACCAGCAGATCGTTAACGGTCGTGCCGAGCGCTGTCGGATGAAACCGCCCTTCGGCCTTCTCGACGTACTCGCGGTCGATGATCGTCGTCATAATCGCGGCGTAGGTGGAGGGGCGACCGATGCCTTTCTCTTCGAGCATCTTGACGAGCGTCGCCTCGGTAAACGGCGGCGGCGGTTCGGTGAAGTGCTGCTCCGGCGTCACCGAGTTGAGATTCAGTGTCTCGCCCTGTTCGACGACCGGCAGCTTGCGCGCGGCCTCTTCGTCCTCATCCGACTTTTCGTCGCGCCCCTCTTCGTAAACTCTGAGGAACCCGTCGAACTTCAGCACCGATCCGGTCGCGCGAAACAACAAGCGACCAGCCTCTATATCAATCGTCGTTTGATCAAAGATGGCAGGCGGCATCTGCGACGCGACGAAGCGCTGCCAAATCAATCGGTACAGTTTCAATTCTTCGCTGTTGAGATACCGCGCCATCGCTTCGGGCGTGCGCGCCACGTCGGACGGGCGGATCGCTTCGTGCGCGTCCTGCGCATCTTTCTTCGAGCGATAGTGAATCGGCTTCTCCGGCAGGTACGCCGGCCCGTACTGTCTGTTGACGAAGTCGCGCACTTCGGCGAGCGCCGTTTCCGAAACGCGCGTCGAGTCGGTGCGCATGTATGTGATGAGGCCGACGGAGCCTTCGGTTCCGATCTCAACGCCCTCGTACAGTTTCTGCGCCAGCAGCATCGTCTTCTTGACGGCAAAGCCGAGCTTGCGCGACGCCTCCTGTTGGAGCTTCGAGGTGATGAACGGCGGGACCGGATTACGCCTCCGCTCTTTGGTCGCCACGTCGCGGACGACGTAACGCTGCCGCTCGGCTTCGGCGACCAATTCTTTCGCCTGCTCTTCGTTGGCGATCAGGATTTCATTCTTCTTAAGTTCGTTGTCGAAGCCGCCCGTCTTGACGGTCTGCTCGCCGACCTTAAACAAGCGCGCGTCGAACGGCGGCGGCATATTCGACGCGACGTTCGCAGCGATTGTCCAATACTCCGTCTTGAGAAATTTCTCGATCTCACGCTCGCGCTCAACAACCATCCGCAACGCGACCGACTGAACGCGCCCGGCGCTGAGTTTGCCGCCGACCGTCCGGCACAACAGCGGCGAAACCTTATAGCCGACAAGTCGATCAAGCACGCGGCGCGCCTGCTGCGCATCAACCAGATTCTGGTCGATCTGCTTCGGCTCCTTAAAAGCCTCCTGCACCGCGCGCTTCGTGATCTCGTTGAACATCACGCGGAACGATGGCTTCTTCGGACGCTTCGGCACGATCTCTTCGGCGAGGTGCTGGCAGATTGCCTCGCCCTCGCGGTCAGGGTCAGCGGCGAGATAAATCGCGTCCGCATCCTTCGCGGCCCGCTTCAAATCGGCGACGGTCTTTTTGTTGTTGCGCTTTTTTATTTCAGGAATGACTTCGTATGTCGGCTCAAAATCATTATCGACATCAACGCCCAAGCCCTTCGATGGCAAATCTTTGATGTGGCCGTAAGAGGCCATCACGCGGTAGTCCGATCCGAGATATTTATTAATCGTTTTCGCCTTCGCCGGCGATTCAACAATAACTAAATTCTTCGCCATTTTAATTCGGTGAGCAGGTAACGATTGGCAAGTGACGAGACTTGGAACTCTCGCCCGACTCGCCGACCGGCGCCAGCCACTTGCTGCTCCTTAATCAGTCGCGTTAATCGAGTCACGTTTAGATGCAACGATGAGCCTCGCGGCTCGCCGAACCTCCCCCATCAATCGAAAGTCCCGCGGCCCTACAGACTGTTCGGACGCCGAACTGTTTTCGTAAGCATTCAACTATCAGCCATCAGCAGTCAGCCAGTCACATGCGGTCCGGCTCGTTCATCTTCGCGCCTCGGGTTTTGGACGCGCCGCGCGAATTATCTTGTTTTTGCTGAAAGCTGACGGCTGAACGCTTACCTATTTTCAACTCGCACTCACCCCGGTTGGCGTCGGCGCTTCACAGCTTTCTGACAAAGCACTTGCCGGGAAGTTGCCGAATCAACTCGCGCATTTCAAGTCCGAACAGCGTGACGCTCAGTTCGCCGACGCCGATTCGGCTGACCGTCGCGAGTTCGTCAATATGCACGGGTTCGTCGGCGGAAAGCAAACGAAAGACAGTCCGCTCTTCGAGCGAAAGGTCCACCGGTTCGATCACGTCGAGTGCGCGAGCACCGCCGCGCCCCTTCTTCTTCGGCTCCGGTGGCAACAGCTTGGCGGCGATTTCCGACGGCAATTCCGCCGCCACGTCCTGCCACTGTTGGACCAGCTTGGCGCCCGCGCCTTTGATGAGGTAATTGGTGCCGAACGAGTTGCGCGAAGTGATGTTGCCGGGGACGGCGAACACCTCTCGGTTCTGCTCCATCGCGAGCCGCGCCGTAATCAACGAGCCGGAATTCTCTGCCGCTTCGACGAGCACCACGCCGAGGCTTAAGCCGCTAATGATCCGATTGCGATACGGAAAGTTTTCCGGCACCGGCGGTGTCCCCAACGGGAACTGTGACACGAGCGCGCCGCCTCCTTCTAAAATCTCTTCCGCCAGCTTTCGATGATCGCGTGGATAGACCTCGTCAATGCCTGTGCCGAGCACCGCCACCGTGCGCCCCTTCGCTTCGAGCGCCCCACGGTGCGCGGCAGCGTCGATGCCACGAGCCAGGCCCGAAACAATCGTCACCCCGCGTCCAGCCAATTCGCGCGCCAGCGCGAGCGCGACATTCCTGCCGTAGACAGAGCATCCGCGCGAGCCGACAATCGCAACGCACGGCGCGTCGAGACACGCGGCCCACTGCCCGCGCACATACAGCGTGATCGGCGGATCGGGAATCTCGCGCAACATGGCCGGGTACGTTCCGTCGTCGAGCACCAGCACATCCGCGTCGGGCATTGCGCGCACCGCTTCCAACTCATTCGCGGCGGCCTCATCACAGTTGCGCAGCATCATGCTCTCGATTGTTTCGGGGCGCAGGCGCAAGCGCTCCAACTCGCCGCGTAGCGCCTTGAAGACCGCGCCCGCTGAGCCGAAACGCTCCAGCAGCTTCGCCGCCACACGCGGCCCCACCCCCGGCGTCATGTTGAGCGCGATCCAGTCTTTCATATCAAAGCTATCAGCGGTCAGCTATCAGCCAGCAGCCAGCAAATCAGTGCGCTTTATTCTTTTGCTGATTGCTGACCGCTGATAGCTGACGGCTCATTTGTGGCGGAGGCGTGTGGGAATCGAACCCACCTAAGCCTGCTCTCACAGGCTCACAGACGGTTTTGAAGACCGCGCCGCTCACCGGAACGGATGCGCCTCCGCAATGGTCATTAAAAGAGCGAGGCCAAAACGGAACAAGACCCTACGCGCCGCGAGCGGCGGCTGTCAAGCGCGTCCGCCGTGCGCTTCCGTGATGTGCTGGCTGCAAAACATCTTCGCGCCGTTCGGGTCGCTTTAACATCCAGTTCCTCTAATTCTGTGGTTGACGAAGCGCCCGCTTGGTGGTTATCATCCTTTTCGAACGCTCGTTCGAAAAAACTCTTGTTCACAGAAAATCTCCTGTCAGCTTTTGGAGTCCAGTAACTTTGATGATTAATTTCGAGACGTCACCCGAACGGTATAAGCACTGGAAGCTGCACATTGACGGAGCGGTAGCGACGCTGTCGATGGACGTGCAGGAGGATGAAACGCTGGCCGACGGCTACAAGCTAAAACTTAACTCTTACGACCTCGGTGTTGATATTGAATTGGCCGACGCGGTGCAGCGTCTGCGCTTCGAGCACCCGGAAGTAAAAGTCGTGTTAGTCACGAGCCTCAAGCCGCGCATCTTCTGCGCCGGCGCGAACATTTACATGCTCGGCACTTCTTCACACGCCTTCAAAGTCAACTTCTGCAAGTTCACCAACGAGACACGCTGCGCCATCGAAGATGCTTCCCGTTACTCCGGACAACGCTACGTCGCGGCGCTCAACGGCACGGCATCGGGCGGCGGTTATGAACTCGCCATCGCGTGTGATGAAATTTATTTGGTTGAAGACGGTAACTCGGCCATCTCGCTCCCGGAAGTCCCTCTGCTCGGCGTGCTGCCCGGCACCGGCGGCCTGACGCGCCTTGTCGATAAACGTCAGGTGCGCCGCGACCGCGCCGATGTTTTCTCGACGCTCGCCGAGGGACTCAAAGGCAAGCGCGCCAAAGAGTGGGGCTTGATTGACGACTGCTTTCCGACCAGCAAATTTCAGGAAGGGGTGGCGGCGCGCGTGCGAAAGATCGTCGATGCGGATGAACCGCACACAGCCGCAGCAACGCACGGTATCAAGCTCAACCCGCTGCACGTCGAAGCGAGTGCGAACGGGCGCGAGTATCAATACGTCAGCGTGAAATTAAATCGCGAAGGCCGTTACGCCGACCTGACGATGCGCGGCCCCGAAGCTGACCCGCCACACACCATCGAAGAGATCGAACAACTCGGCGACGCTTTCTGGCCGCTCCAGGCGTATCGCGAGTTGGACGACGCGCTATTGCATCTGCGGGTCAACGAACTGGAAACCGGCCTCGTCTGTTTGCGCACCGAGGGCGACATCGAAAACGTGCTCGCCGTCGATGAAACGCTTGCCGCCAACAAAGACCACTGGTTGATTCGCGAGATCATCCTGCACATGGCGCGCACGCTGCGGCGGTTAGACCTGACGGCGAAGAGTTTCTTCGCGCTGATCGAGCCGGGCGGTTGCTTCGCCGGGAATCTGCTCGAACTCGCGCTCGCCGCCGACCGGACATTCATGCTGAACAACCCTGAAGAGAAAGTGGAAATCGCGGCCAGCGAAATGAACGCCGGCGCGTTTCCGATGAGCAACGGCCTGACGCGCTTGCAGTCTCGTTTTCTCGCTGCACCGGAGAAGGCCGAAGCGGTGCTCGCGCACGACGGCACCTTCGACACCGAAGAGGCAGATGAAGCCGGACTGGTTACCTTCGCGCCCGACGACCTCGACTGGGAAGACGAGATTCGCGTCGCCATCGAAGAGCGCACTTCGCTTTCGCCCGACGCACTGACGGGAATGGAAGCATCCTTAAGATTCGCCGGCCCCGAAACACTCGACACGAAAATTTACGGTCGCCTGACCGCGTGGCAGAACTGGATTTTCCAGCGCCCCAACGCCGTCGGCCCACAGGGCGCGCTCACAAATTACGGCAAGCCTACTCAACCGCAGTTTGACTACAAAAGAACTTAAGGGAGCAGAAACGATGCAGCTTTACGAACGCATTCCTAACAACGTTAATCTCTCAGGCGACAAACGCCTGCAACGCGCGCTGGAAAAGTGGCTGCCGAACTACCTTGATTGGTGGCGCGAGATGGGGCCGGACGGCTTTCAGGAGAAGGATGTTTACCTGCGCACCGCGATCAGCGTCGATGCCGACGGGTGGGCGAATTTCGATTACGTCAAGATGCCTGATTACCGCTGGGGCATTTTCCTGAAGCCCGCCGGACAGGACACGAAAGTTGGCTTCGGCGACCACTGCGGCATGCCCGCGTATCAGGAAGTGCCCGGCGAGTTTCGCAATTCGTTACGTCGCATCATCGTCACGCAGGGCGACACCGAACCGGCCTCCGTCGAGCAGCAACGCGAACTCGGCAAGACTTGCCCGTCGCTCTACGATCTGCGCAATCTCTTTCAGGTGAACGTCGAAGAGGGCCGTCATCTGTGGGCAATGGTCTATCTGCTGCACCGCTACTTCGGGCGCGATGGACGCGATGAGGCTGAGGAGTTGCTTCAGCGTCGCAGCGGCAATCCAGACAAGCCGCGCATCCTCGAAGCGTTCAACCAGCCGTGTGATGACTGGCTCAACTTTTTCTGCTTCACGACATTCACCGACCGCGACGGCAAGTATCAACTCGCGGCGCTCGCTGAATCAGGCTTCGAGCCGCTGGCGCGCACCTGCCAGTTCATGCTGACGGAAGAAGCGCATCACCTCTTCGTCGGCGAAACCGGCGTCGGGCGCGTCGTCAAGCGCACCGCGCAGTTGATGAAACAGGACAAAGACAGCGACGTGCGCGAACTCGGCGGCATCCCGCTGGATATTATTCAGAAGTACATCAACTTTTGGTTTTCGTATTCGCTTGATTTGTTTGGCGGCGAGATCAGTTCCAACTCCGCCGACTTCTTCGCGGCGGGACTCAAAGGCCGTTACAAAGAGCAGGATCAGTATACGGATCACGTCGTGGCCCATGAGAATTTTACATTGATGGTCGTCGAAGACGGATGGCTCAAGCCGCGTGATGTGCCGATGAGGAACGCGCTCAACGAAGTCCTGCGCGGCGAGTACGTCAGGGACTGTGCGCGCGCGGCAGAGCGCTGGAACAAGTTCATCATCGAAGAAGGCGTCAACGCAGAGGTGTATCTGCCGAGCACGCGCTTTCACCGTCACGTCGGCGAGTTCGCCGGCCACACCTTCGATGTGGAGGGAAATCTCATTTCGTCGGAAGAGTTTGAGCGCCGCCGTGACGAGTGGCTGCCGACCTTCGCCGACCGCGAGTATGTCCGCAGCCTGATGCACGCCGTCACCGAACCCGGCAAGATAGCCAACTGGATCGCACCGCCGAAGGCCGGGATCAAAGGCAAACCGTTCGACTTCGAGTACGTCAGACTGTGACAATTGCGGATTTGGGATTGCGATTGCGGATTGAAAATCAAGGACTTCTTATTCGCCGATGAAACAAGAACACTCCAGCGCCCTCCTGCCGCCGGATAATCCGCAATCCGCAATCCGCAATCCGCATTCGGAGGACTTCACACGCTACGACCAGAAGCTCGAGTTCATCCTGCGCACCAGCGCGCGCATCTTCGCGGAGAAGGGTTATCACTCAACTTCGATGCGCGACATCTCGCGTGACACCAAAGTCAGCCTCGCCGGGCTTTACTACTATTGCAAGTCGAAGGAAGAGCTACTGTTCTTAATTCAGGACAACTGCTTCGGCCACGTCCTCGAACGACTTGAACAGCGTCTCAAAGAAACAACCGCGCCGGTGGAGAAGCTGCGTTTCGTAATCGAGAATCACCTTTCGTTCTTCGCCGCGAACATGTCCGAGATGAAGGTGCTGTCGCACGAAGCCGACTCGCTCGAAGGCGAGATGCGCGATCATGTCTCCGGCAAGAAGCAGCAGTACACGAAACTTGTGCGCCGCATCATGTCGGAGGTGCAGCAGCAAACGGCGGCGGGCCACGAGCGGTCGAAGATTGATCTGACGGTAGCGACCTACGCACTGTTCGGAATGATGAATTGGATTTACAATTGGTACGACCCGCATGGCAAGCTC
Source organism: Acidobacteriota bacterium (assembly GCA_030859785.1). Classification (GTDB taxonomy): domain Bacteria; phylum Acidobacteriota; class Blastocatellia; order Pyrinomonadales; family Pyrinomonadaceae; genus JACDEG01. Next base: position 567 of record JALZJL010000240.1, on the reverse strand, counting down.
TCTGTCAACGACTTAGTGGACAACACAACGCGCTTATTCCTTTCCGGCTTCCTCGCCGGAACGGACAGCGGCGAACCTCAGTTCACCCCGAAGGCCATGAGAGCCGAACGTCTCAGCGTGTGGCGCGCAACGCAAACTTAAGCCGAAGAAAGAAGCAACCGATGACACGTACACTGACGGCAACCATCCGACGCGAAGACGATGGTTATGTAGCGCTCTGCTCTGAGTTGGACATCGCCAGTCAGGGAGAGTCAATCGAAGAGGCACGCGCCAATCTGAAGGAAGCCGTCGAGTTGTTCCTTGAGACTGCACACCCAAGCGAGATTTGTGAGCGACCAAATGCCGAGGTTTGCGTGTTGCGAGCATAGTTCGTGTTTTGAGACGGGGCATTCAAGTTATCGTCAAGCGGAGAAGATAAATGGCAGATGTGGAAGCAAAGATTCAGGGCGCGATGGCTGATGAAGCGACCGGCAACCTTGTGCGATATCGCGCGCTGAAAGACGGCATCGCCACCTTAACGCTGAACGACCCGCCGGCGAACACATACAGCTACGAGATGATGCAGGA
>JALZJL010000221.1 GCA_030859785.1 Acidobacteriota bacterium | reverse complement strand
TTTTGTGTGTCGGCGCGTGTCGCCCTTCCGGTATAATGCTCCGCATCAAATATGCAGGAGATAAAGCCATGCTAACGAAGGAAGAGGCGGCGCAGTTTCTAGCTAAGTCAACCCGCGCCGTCGAACGCTATGTGAAAGCCGGTAAGCTCACGGCTCGCTACGAAAAGAATGAAAAGACTTCCTACGCTGTTTACGATGAAAAAGAATTGGAGAGTCTGAAAGCAGAGTTGGAAGGCGCGCCATATCCACTACGCCCGGCGGTCGAAGCGGGAAGCAATGGCAAGCCAGTCTCATCTGACGGATCGCATTCCCTTGCTCTGGCTGCGACGCGGTCTGACGCCGATCTGGCGGATTTTGTCGGACTCGTCACCGCTAACGTCGGCGCGCGTTTGTTTGTCGCTTTGGAAGCCTCAAAGCATGGCGAGCGCCCGTTGGTGTTACTCTCTGAGATGGATGTCAAACTCGTCCTCGGCCTCGCCGAAGCATCTGCGCTGTCGGGTCTCGCAAAGGATCGTTTAGCCGGAGAATGTCAGTCGGGCAAGTTGAAGGCGCAGAAGAACAGCATCGGCCGGGGCTGGCGCGTGAAGCGTTCCGATCTTGACGCTTACGTCAAAGATCTCTGAGCTGTAGCGGAGTAGAGGCGTCACTGATGGCGGGCGCTAGCGGTCGTACATTGCACTCCACTCATGCGGGCACTGAATGTGTCCGCCAAGCGCGAGGTGTATTGTTTGTAAGGCAACCTTTGGCGCGTCACAGGAATGTGAGAAGAAGTGGCGGAGCCCGACGTGGCGATCTGCGACGCTATCCTCATCTCCGTAAATGTCCTCGGTCTGTGGATCATGCAGGCGCGGGGGTCGTGCACCAGGTCATTGAGGGTGGATTCGCCGTCAGGTCCGTTAAGCTAAGGGTGGCGGAGCGAATGCTGTTGGTCGAGTTCGTGAAGCACAACCTGAACGGACCGCGTCATCCGCAGAGGACAGCTGGTAAACAGGCGTGACTTTAACGCGTCCATTAAGAGACTTTACCACTCGCAGGTACACATCTTTCTACTATAGAGAACGAACAAATGAAACTCGCCAGATGTGCTTTTGTCCTTGCCGCCGTCGTCCTTCACAACGCTTGTCAGGATACGTCCCGCGAAAACCAAGCGGTTAGCGTCAGTGTCAGTCCTTCCCCGCCGGCCGTAGTGACGCCCTCACCGGTCGCGTTGCCTCAAACATTGCCAACAGCCTCTGCGTCGATCACGCCCCTGTCGTCACCCGCGACACTGAGGCCACAGGCTTCGACCACCGCATCTTCCAAAGTGCAACCGCCGACTACGACCGGTGTCGTAGACACGGCCTCGTCGCGTGCTGTCTATCTGCAGCACTGCGCGGCATGCCACGGGCGTGGAGGGGCAGGTTCCCCGGACGGCGCGCCCGCCCTCAAAGGCGTCGCCATGACTGAACAAAGGGCGGCCAAGGTGATTGCCGGAGGCGGCGAGGGAATGCCGGCGTTCAAGGGTAGACTCACGCCGAAGCAGATCGCGGACTTGGCGCGGTTCATCCGTCAAGGGTTATGAGACCGCATGTCGCAAGTCGGCGGCGGGATTTGGGAGCCGGCGTGGAGAAGCTCTCAAGCGCTGGACAGCTATTGACGCGCCGCCAGATTAGGCATATTTTCTCGCACCTCAACGTAGCTTTGAGTCCGACTCTAATGACACCAATCGAAAGGAAACACCATGACACCACTCAGGAGAATCACATCGTGCATCGCTGTTTTGTGCCTCTGTGCGACGCTCACCGAGGCGCAAGATACGACCCAGAAGCAAACCAACCCGCAGCCACCAAACACCCTTCAGAAGCAGACCAACACTCCACAGACACAAGTCACACCGCAGACGCAAACCACGCCTCGAGACGCCAAACAAGCTGGGAGCGCGAGGAAGGAGAAAGAGAAACAAGACAAGCAGGCCGCGAAGGAAGTGCAGCGCGAAGCGAAAACGGACGCCAAGTCCCCAAGCACGGCGGGCGAGCAAGCCTCCAGCGGCGCCGCCGAGCACACGGTAGGGCAGCTGCATAACGAGAGTTTTCAAGCCATCTTGCGCGCTGACACGGCGGTGCTCGACCGCGTCTGGGCTGATGACTACAGACTAACGAACCCCGGCGGCAATGTGATGGAGAAGGCCGGTTTTATCGGGGCACTTAAGTCCGGTGGCCTCAAGTTTGAGACACTGGATTTAAGCGACACGAATGTCCGTGTCTACGGTGACACAGCGGTGGTGACGGGTCGCGCGACAGTTAAAGCAAAAGGTGACAACCAAGACATCGCCGAACAAGTGCGGTACATCAGCGTTTACGTGAAGCGACAGGGACAGTGGCAGGCGGTGGCAATGCAAACAACGCGCATCGCTCAGCAGTAGCTGCAGACACACCAAGCATTGGGCTGCCCGCGGGGCTGTCAAGCTTTTTAAGTGGTTTCTTATTTTGACAAGGCACGGACACTTAACGTCCGACAGTTGTCAGCGACGCAAAGATAAATAGCCGAGGCGCACTTGACTCGGAAGCAAGCCTTGACATCGGTGTCAGGCGTGCAGGCAAAGCATGCGCATGCTGGACTCGATCAGCCGACTCATGGTGTGTGAACCCTCTGAGCGGTAGTGCCGCCCGCGGCCATCGGTAGCCCTGCATGGGGCTTACGGTTAACTTAACGATTGACTGCTGCGATCTCCGCAACTTCAGCCACCCGTTTGGTCGCAGCCATCTCATTCCTCACCAAACACTCACGCTTCGAACGTTGGATGATGCTGCCGTCGCTCCTCGTCCAGGCCGACGCCAGGAAATACCGGTCGCCGTACTTGTTGAAGACCAACTTCGAGTAGCGGGATTTGTCCGCTTTGACGTGCCCGGCGGAGCTCATGACCATCACGCCTTGCTTGCCATCAGTGCTGCGAATCTGCAGCGCCAAGCAGAGCAGTCAGAAAGTTAATCCCCTTGACGGTGCGATCTTTCGAGTGGTCGTAATGCCATGAGACGAGTTCGTTCTCATCTGTCGAGGGCTTCTCTTGAATCGAGTCGTCAATGATGAGCACGCCATCATCTCGCTCGACTTGACGTACCGATGGCTTGACGACATGCCACAGAGCGGCGGAAGTCTTTGGCTCTGCAGACAGAAAGCGGGTCACGGCATCGTGACTGATGTCATTCGAGAGCAAGCGGGCGAGTCCGGTTGCGGAGGCTTGTCTGAATGAACAGATCAGGTAATCCGTGTAGATGTCGAGCATTGACTGGCTCATGGGTCAAGTTTATCAATCGCTTCTGCTCTGCGTAACATCTGTAATTTAATTCCGACATAAAAAGCGCGTTTGATATTTACGTCTCCTTCATGAGATTCGATTCATATTTTTGAATGTTTCCAAAAAATTGGAGAGCTTTCTCTAAAACTGGTTGGGCGACATGGTGATAATCCAAGGGAACTTCAGGATAAGTTCAGGCGCCATGAGGGAATGCTGTTTGCGTCGCTGAAACATACCCGTCCGTGGCAGTAATTAATGTCATTTGATTACTGCCGGTTGTCAGAGCTTCTCTTAACAGTTAAGTCGCAGGACATAAGAATAAAATCGCTCCGAATAGTGACCGTTCTCTGTCGTGGTTTTCGCGGCGCAGATTAACCGGTTAACCTTTCGGAGCAGCTTTCTGTTCTTTAGTAACCTCGCCGATGGAAACATGCCATTCGGGGAGAGAGGAAGATGTCCCGACCGGGCGTCGCGTCGCCCTGTAAAACTTCCATTCTTCGGGCGCGCGTTTCGCTCCCCGGTGAATGATGCCCCTTACCTAACATGCATCACGGAGATTCAAAATAATGAGATGTGGATTTTGGAGAACCCACCTTTGGCTGTTGCTGATAGCAGTTGTGCTAATCAGTACAACTTCGGTTTTGGCCCAAACGACAAGTGGCTCCCTCTCTGGTCTTGTCAACGATCAACAAGGCGCGGCCGTTCCTGCTGCCAGCGTAACAGCTACGAGCGCCAGTCGGGGCGAAGCCCTGACCACTCAAACCGACCAAGATGGGCGCTTTACATTCCCTCAATTGCAGCCCGATACCTACACCTTGCGAATCGAAGCAACCGGCTTCAAAGCTCTTGAGAAGACCGGTATTGTGCTTAACGCTAATGACAGAGCCTCTGCCGGTGATTTTGCGTTAGAAGTCGGCACGGTCGCTGAGGTTGTAACGGTCGTAGCCAGCGGCGAAGAATTACAAACAGAGAGCGGCGAACGCTCATCGGCCATCATCGGTGAGCAATTGCAGAACATCGCTGTTAATGGACGTAGTTACCTCGCCCTGACGGGGTTGGCACCTGGGGTCGTCAATACAAATAATTATGCCGTTGCTGGCCACGGCGGACTGGCCGGGATCAGTGCCAACGGTGCGCGTTCCAACCAGAATAATCTGACGCTCGACGGCGTCGGCAACGTTGATACGGGTAACAACGGCGACCAACTCGCCACCGTCAGTTTGGACGCAGTCGCCGAATACAAAATTCTCACTTCCAGTTACCAAGCCGAGTACGGGCGCTCATCCGGCGCGCAGATCAGCGTCGTCACCAAGAGCGGGGGCCGCGATTTTCACGGTTCGGTGTATCTTTACCATCGCCACGAAGGATTAAATGCGAATCGCTGGACGAATAATCGTGACGGTGTGGCGCGCCAACTGTTTCGCTTCAACAATTTCGGCTACACCGTCGGCGGGCCGGTTATTTTGCCCCGGTTCGGTGAGGGCGGTCCCGCTACCACCAGACTTGCCGACCGCGTCTTCTTCTTCTTCAGCCAGGAGCATCAGAGGCAACTGCGACCGCAGGGTTTGCGACAACAGACCGTCCCGACCGAGCTTGAGCGGCGCGGCGATTTCTCGCAGAGCGTTGATCGTGACGGCAACCCTTTCCCTTACATACGCGATTACACCTTGAATCTTCCCTGCAGCGCCACCGACACGCGGGGCTGTTTCCGGGATGGTGGCGTGTTAGGGCGCATTCCGCAAAGCCGCCTCTACGCTCCTAGCTCAGCGATTCTGAACATCTTCCCGTTGCCGAATGCGCAAAGCACAGCCAACAGAGGATTCAACTTCAGGTCGCAAATCCCCGATTCATACCCGCGCCGCGAAGACATGGTCAGAATAGATTACAACGCGAGCGACACGCTGCGTATTTACGGGCGTTTCATCTATAACTTCGACTCGATCACTTCAAACTACGGCTCGTTCGTTCTGGGCGCGAACGTTCCGGTTGTGCCCATTACCGACGCACGCCCCGGCAAAGCGCTCGTCCTCAATGTCACGAAAACCATTAACCCGACGACAATCAACGAGGTCGTCGTCGGCTTTGGTAAAAACCAGATCGATATTTTTGCGATCAACAACGGCCTGACCCGCTCGGCGACGGGGCTAAGTAATCTTCCAACGCTCTACCCGGGGGCGATACAGGACGATTACGTTCCGCAGTTCGCCTTCGGCGGGAGAATCAATAATGGGCCCAACCTCGGCACCAACAATGCCCCATTCTTCAACTTCAACAGAACCATTGACATCGTTGACAACTTCAGCAAGCTTTTCGGTAAGCATGCGTTGAAGACCGGCGTTTACTTTCAGCGCAGCCAGAAAGATCAAACCTCTTTCGCCCCGGCGAACGGCACCATCAATTTTAATGACAACACCGGGAACCCGTTCGACACCGGGTTCGCATTCGCCAACGCCGCGACCGGTGTTTACAACACTTTCACGCAAGCTTCACAGTACGCAACGGGCCAATACCGTTACACCAATCTCGAGTTCTACGTTCAGGACAACTGGAAAGCGACACGCAAATTAACGCTCGACTACGGTATGCGCTTCTATTACATCCAGCCGCAGTACGATGCTTCGCTGCAGAC
>JALZJL010000169.1 GCA_030859785.1 Acidobacteriota bacterium | reverse complement strand
GTTGCGCGATCTGTGTGAGCGATGGCTTCATTTTCAAACTCCGCGATGAAGCGGCGCTGCTCCGGCGAAAGATTGTGCCGGCAGAGGCGGAGGTCGGCGGCCCTCAACTCCGCCAGCGTGCCGAGTAGTTCGTCCGCCGCGCGCCGCGCCGCCGCCGCCGGATTGTTCAGTTCATGTGCGAGTCCGGCGGAGAGCTTTCCGAGCGCCATCAATTTATCGCGTTGCTGGTCAGCCTTCGTCGTTTCGCGCACGCGGTCGCTCATGATGCCGACCAGCCTCTGCGCGAGCAACGGCATCCGCTGCAACATCTCCGGAAACAGACGAACCGGAAAGAGCACCACCCGGAGTTGCGTCACGGCACGCCCCGTCGCGCCGAACTCAGTCATGCGCGAAAACGGCAGCATCCCGCTGACCTCGGTCGCAGGGTCGCCGGCCCGTGCCATGTACACATAATTGTCGAGCGTGCTGTCGTCGCGATGCGCGTGCACTTCGCCTTCGAGATAGATCGCCATCCATTCGGGCGGGTCGCCCCTGCGGAACAGCACTTCGCCCGGCTCATAACGCTTTTCTTCGGTGTGGTCGGCGAACCACTTGAGTTGATCGTCAGGCAAATCGGCGAACACCCCGACGCGGCGCAACGCTTCAACCCTGTCCTCCGGCGCGGCGGCGTGTGCGTTGACCCCGTCGTCCATGACAGGCCTCACACCGCTGCGCCGCACGCCGACGCCTTCTATTTTTTCTTCACGTATTTCTTCCCGCATCGCTACACCACCTTACTCAGATGCTGATGGATGAAAGAGACGACGACCGAGCCTTCGCCGACCCCCGACGCGACGCGCTTGACGCTTCCCCATCGCACGTCGCCGACGACGAACACTCCCGGCACACTTGTCTCAAGCAGAAACGGATCGCGTTCGAGCGTCCACCCGCGCGGGCGTTTCCCTTCACGCATCAGGTCCGGGCCAGACAGAATGAAACCGCGTTCATCCCGCATCACCACACCATCCAACCATTCTGTGTGCGGCATCGCGCCGATGAAGATAAAGAGCGATGCGGCGGGCGCGGTGTTTGTCTCACCACTCGCCGCACAGTGAGTCGTGATCGACTCAAGGCGCTCTTCGCCATGTACCTCTCTGACCTGCATGTTGTACTCGACCTGAATGTTCGGCGTCTGCTTGATCTGCTCAATCAGGTATTGCGACATGGAGGCCGCCAGCGACTCGCTGCGCACCAGCATCACGACTCGCCGTGCGTACTTGGAAAAGAACATCGCCGCTTGCCCGGCACTGTTCGCGCCGCCGACGACATACACGTCTTCATCCTTGCATGATATCGCTTCGGTCATCGCTGCGCCGTAGTAGACGCCCGCGCCAGTCAGACGATCAATGCCGGGGACGTCCAACTTGCGCCACTGGACACCCGTCGCGATCAACAGCGCGTGGCAGCTTACCTCCGCGCCGTCACCAAGACGGACGAAGCGGTACGAATCTTCGACGCGAAAGCCGGTTGCTTCCGCCGACAGTATCTCGACGCCGAAGCGCTTCGCCTGAACGACGGCTCGCCGCGCCAGGTCTCCGCCGCTTAATCCCGATGGAAAGCCTAAATAATTTTCGATTCTCGAACTCATCCCGGCTTGTCCACCGGGCGCTTCGCGTTCGATCAACACCGTGCGCAATCCTTCCGAAGCACCGTATACCGCCGCCGCCAATCCTGCCGGCCCGCCACCGACAATCGCCAAATCATAAAACTCTTTCGTGGCGCGGGTCTTCAGTCCGACGCGCTCGGCGACATCGGCCATCGTCGGTTCCGGCAAACGCACTCCGTCGGCGAAAATCACGAGCGGCAAGCGTCGCCTTTCTTCCGCATCAAGCGACTCGACGAGGCGGCGCACTTCCATGTCCTGTTCCGCTGCTTCAATGTCGAGCCACTGGTACGGCACCTGGTTGCGCGCGAGAAAATCTTTGACGTTGTGCGAAGCCGGCGACCAGCGATTGCCTAATACCCGGATGCCTTCAAACGGCGGGTGGAAGTTCCCTTTCCAGTCTTCGAGTAAGTCATCCAAAACCGGATACAAGTTCTCTTCCGGCGGGTGCCAGGGCTTCAGCAGGTAATGGTTGATGCCCGCTTCGTTGATCGCGGCGATAGCCGCATCCGTGTCGGCATAGGCGGTTAAGAGCACGCGCTTGGCGTTTGGGTCAAGCATGATGGCCTGCTCCAGAAATTCCACGCCCGACATCCCCGGCATTCTCTGGTCAACGAGGAAGAGCGCCACGGCGTTATTCCTCACTTGCAACTCACGCACGATTTCCAACGCAGCCTGCCCGGAGTCGGCGCGTAGCACACGGTAATCGCCCGCATACTTTCGTCGCAGATCGCGCTCGACTGCGCGCAGGACTTCCGCGTCATCGTCAACTGTCAGTATCACCGGCTTTGCCATAATTTTTATTTCACCCCTGCGTGATCGGTTCGTCGAATCGGTAAGCAAGTGCCGCTTTGATGACTGCCTTCCAATCTTCCGCGTGGAAGCTCGCCGCGAATTGTGCTTCGGCCTGTTCCGGCGAATATCCGCTCTGTAATAGCTCGGAGATGATAGAGGCATGATCTGCTATCTGTTCCGGCGAAAGTTTCGCTGAGGGCTGCTGTGACGCGAAATGCTGGGCTTCTACGATTGGTTTGGGCTTGCCTTCCTTACTTACGCCTTCCCTTCGTGCGAATCGCCTTTTCAGGTGTTCTACCAGAAACGCGCCCGCGTCCGAAACCGACGTTCGGGTAGCTGCCGCCCGACCCTCTTTCAGCACAACTTCCAGGATTTCACTTAGCTGCGCCTCATCCTCAGCGGTGGCCGCCTTGCCCGTCACATCTCTAACGAACTCGCGCCAGAGGTTGAAAACCTCATCATCAACTGTATTAGTCTTAGAAGAAGTATTAGGCGCAGCCGATCCGCCTTTGTTTTCAACAATTAGACCCCCTCTACCCCCTGTAGAAACTACCCCCTCTACCCCCTCTAGTTTCGAGAGGGGGTAGAGGGGGTAGAGGGGGTCAGGAGTAGGTATCTCCTCCGGAAGGTTGACCGTAAATTCGTTTCCGCCGTGCGCACCTGCGACCTCTTTCCAGGTTGTCAGCCCGACCGTGCCTAGGTGCTGAAGGTTCTTTCTCAGTGTCACTTCCGATCCGATATTTGCGCCGCGCATCAACCTCTCCTTGTTGCACCTGCGTGGTTCGCACCGGAACAATCGCGCCTCTTGTCGACGAATAAGGATAATCGTAGAGTTGCTGGTACTGTCAACTTCCATGAAAAGGTACTGTCAACTTAAACAAAATTTGCCATTTTTGGATACACTATGTTGAGGTCAGGAACATTGCGAGTCCCTCTAATTGCGACCATTTTCGTTAAAAA
>JALZJL010000154.1 GCA_030859785.1 Acidobacteriota bacterium | reverse complement strand
GCCGCAGGATAGCAACTTTCTCCTGCGCCGTGTAGTTCTTGCGTGGCTTCTTGGACATAGGTTCCTCAAGGTGAAGAGTGTCTAAGCCAGAAGCCACCAAACTCCAATTCCGTCTGAAGCAGAACATCATGATGGGGAAGCTATGTTACTTAGGAGCTCGCAATCGGCTCGCTGCGATTAGCGACGGCGCGCAACTCAGATTGAATCTCATCAATCAGCGCAAGTGCGCGCCGCTGATGCCGACAGTTAAAACTCCGCCAGCACATCTCTTCACATTTGTTGCCATAGCACACCACAGCAACACAACAATAAAATCAGGTGCCCGACCCCCCACTGGGATCGAGCGCCTGATTAACTTCACACTTTCGGCTTTGCTTCTGTTATTTCCGATTCTTGCGCCCGCGATTGTCCGAACCAGGCGAACTGAATTGCGTGTAGGCGACGCGGAACAGTTCGGACAGCGCCTTGGCCGTCTCCGGCGTCAGGTTGCGGTCGGCGCGCAGATGCGCTTCGACAATCTCCGGCGTGCCTTCCTGCGGGAAATAAACGACCGCACGCGCTTCGTCACCGTCAAGTTGGCGACCGCCCATAATTCGCTCCATCGGCACGTTCAGCCATCCCGTCAGACGCGCGATGTTGTCCGCGTCGGGCTTCCCCGTACCGTTCTCAATCCGCGACAGGGTCGAGGCCGAAACGCTGGTCGCGTCCGCGACATCGCGCAGGCTCATCCCCGCTTCCTCACGCTTGCGCCGAATCGCCCGCCCAAGCTCCACCGTATTCACCAAACTCTTTGTTGATTGCGCCATCTCTTTGGCCTCCTTTTGTGGGTCGCGTCACTTCCAACGGGAAGCCGCGTCGTTACCTCCCGACCGCAGACCTTAACACAGGATAAATCCCAGTTGCAAGAAATTGTTTTATGCTTGCAACAGAAGTCAGACCCGTGGTACACTGTTTCACGTATGAAACAGCCTGCTTTTTGACACAGGCTGACGAGTAAAGAGAGGGAGGCGGCTAACGTTGAGTGAGCACATTTGGGAAACGTTCGACGATCTATTCAAGACGGTTTACCGGCAGGGCCGGCGCGTCGAGGAGTTGGAGGTGCGCATCGCCGTTCTTGAGAGTCACCTGCAGGAGCGCGTGACTACTGTGGCCGGCGCACAATCGCCGAGGCAGTTGGAACAAATCAGTGAAATGCCCACCGAGCGCGCGGCCTGAAGTAGTCATGACTTGGAGCAGTAAGTTTGAAGCAGCAGAGGGAGGGTTGAAAGTAATGGCAACAGCAACAGTCGTCATCGATAGGAAAGCGATCATGCGAGACAAACGTGCGCAGGGTATCGCCGCGATGGGATTGGTGAATCGCGAAGGTGACCGCTTCCGCGTCACCACGCCGAGCCTGCGGGGTCGCCGGGCCAGTTATGAAGTGTGGCGCGACGAGACAGGCAAAGTTCGTTGCTCGTGTCTTGAGTTCGAGGAGCAGTCGGCGCTTGACCCGGCCTTCCGCTGCGAGCACATCATGGCCGTCAAGCACTCGCTGTTGACGAAGAATTCGGAAGCCGTGACGAAGCAAGTGCCAGCGACTCCAGCTGCTTCGCCGGTTAATCCGTCGACGACCGCGTCGGCTTCCATTAATGATGAATCACCGGCGGCGAAAGTAATGACCGTGTCCGCTGTTGCTGACCATGCCGCTGAGACCGTGGCAGAAACGGCGACAACGGAAGAAACGCCCAACACAAACGCAAACCACGCATCCGAGAGGCGCGACGATGACCGCGCCGGCCACAAGCCTGTGCCCCGCGCGGCCACCGCCGGCAAAGTCGCAACGCGCCTCGTACGGGAGTTGCCCGCACCGGCGGAGGTTGAAGAGAGCACAAAACTCGATTCACATCCGACGACGGTCGGCGCACTCGCGCAACACACACACGAAGAGGAGCATCACAAAATGAATCAGAGACAAGCCACCATCAATGAACAATCTGAGTTGGATTCCGACTTCATCACGGCAGAAGAGCACGAAGCGATGACTGCCGCCGTCGCCCGGCAGGGCGCGCCCGTCGTGTCGCTCGCGTTCAATAACACGCTGCGGACCCTGCGCCAGCCGATTGACCCGAAGTTCGTCAAAACGCGCGAAGGCTGGGTCGACCGTCAGGGCAACAAGCACATGGTCGAATACGTCGAGTGGCACACCGTCGCCGACCTGCTCGACCGCGTCACGCCGACCTGGTCGCATTCGGTGCGCAACATCGTCCAGATCGGCGACATGGTTGCCGTCACCGCCGCGATCACGATTGACGGTGTGACGCGCGAAGGCGTCGGCACCGGCACCGCCGACAACGAGACCGGCATCAAGAAGGCCGAGCACGACGCATTGAAGCGCGCCGCGATCAAGTTCGGCATCGCGCGTGAACTCTATCAGCGCGAATCCGAAGTGATTGAGACGCAGGGCGCAGGCCCGCAGGCCGACGAATTTCCGCGCGACCCACTCGCCAAATCGATGGCTGATTTAGTGACGCCGAAGCAACTCGGCATGATCCGCGCGCTCGCCCGCGAAGCCGGCGTGGACGTCGAGGAAGAGTGCCAGTCGGTGCTGCGTTGCCGCACCGAAGAGTTGTCGAAGCGCGCCGCGTCGAGTTTCATCGATCACCTGAAGCGGCACCCGCAGGAAGCCGCTGCCGGCGGGATGCGCCGCGCGAGCTAAGTGTGAGTCATAAGTGAGCGCTGAGCAGTAAGCAGAAGTTGAAGAAGCAGTTTCTACTGCTCCCCGCTTACAGCTTACTGCTCACTTTCAAGGAGGATTGAATAATGACGACCGAAGAGTTGGTTCAAGAGCACACGCAGCCGCTGTTGCTTGAGCTTGAATACGCCGATGACGTGGAAGCGGAGATGTTGGTTGGCGAAACTGCCGGCCACACGGCGATTGATGAGCAGGCTGCGGCGCGCACTAAGAAGGAGCAGATTCTCGCGCTTTACGATGGCGGCACGACAGACATCGCGGAGATCGTGCGACATGTTTCGGCGCGCCCGTCCTATGTCGCGCAGGTTTTGCAGTCAGCCGGTCACCTGACGGGTTACTTCGATCTGTACACCACGACGACGCGCGAACAGAACGTCTACTCGCGGTTCTTCCGCAACGTGCTGTCGTTCAGGACAGTCGAAGCGTCTCGCGAGTCGGTGCAGAAAATCGACCGTCTCTATAACTACTTCGAGCGCCTGGGCGACAGAGCAGGCCAACACCAGGCGATGGTTCTGGCGCTGACAGGTAAGAACCGCGCGCGTTGGAGCGGCAAGTCCGAAGAAGCGCAGATTTTCGGTGAGTGGCTCGCCTCGCACTAAGAGGCCGGGCAGCAGGCTATCAATCTCAATCGAAAAAAGCAGCAAGCAAGTAATTACGAGCAAAGGGTGGGTTTGAAAGGTGAGGCGGATTCAACTTGTAAGTGCAACGCTCTAATTACAATTCAACGCAGTGGTAAGGTCGCTCGACTGTTTTTGAAGCCCTTTTGCCTGCAACAGTTATGCTCCTAACCGGAGACACTAACCGGCGTCATCTGAGCAGTTAACCGAGTTGCACTTACAAGTTGAATTCACGTGAGTCTCTAAAGTGCGGGACTCGCCTTTCTTTTTTTCCTCGCGCAGACGTCGGCGTCAAGCCGCCGGAACTCAAAACCTCTCGAAGTCATACTTCGATAACTGAGGCATATCAATGGAGGAAATAATCATGGCTGAACACGCAATCCCCACGCACGGAGCTTTTTGCTGGAATGAATTATCAACCACGAACGTCGAAGCCGCGAAGAGCTTCTATACCGAACTGCTCGGTTGGACGCTGAAGGAATCGAACGTCGCCGGGATGACTTATAACGAGATTGTCGTCGGCGGCGGGCAACACGTCGGCGGCATATTTCAGATGGGCGCGGAATTCGGCAGCGCACCGTCACACTGGATGCCCTATGTCGCGGTCGAAGATGTTGACGCCTCGGCCAGGCGCGTCGAAGAACTCGGCGGCAAGGTCTGCGTACCGCCAACCGACATCCCGAATACCGGTCGCTTCTGCGTCATCAATGATCCGACCGGCGCGGCCCTCTCGCTGATCGCGATGACCGGGGCCAACTCCTAAACCAGAGTCAGAACGGAGGACTACACAATGCCAAGAGTTGTCCATTTTGAAATCAGCGTTGACGAGCCGGAACGCGCCGCCAAGTTCTATTCAGATGTCTTTGGTTGGAACTCGCGGAAATGGGACGGCCCGCAAGAGTATTGGATGATCAGCACTGGCGAAGCACCCCAGGCCGGGATTGACGGCGGTATGTATAAGCGCCACGAGGGGATGAGTTTTGCCAGCCACGTCAACACCATCGACGTGCCTTCAGTTGATGAGTACGTCGCTAAAGTCACGGAGCACGGCGGCACGTTGGCATCGCCGAAAATCGCCATTCCGAGCATCGGCTATTTCGCCTACTGCCGCGACACCGAAGGCAACATGTTCGGGATTATGGAGGGAAATACGAACGCTGAATGAAGCAGCGCACATGACCCAACCGATTTGTTCTTTTCCGATACGAGATAGAAAGTCTAAAACACAAAGGCACGAAGATCAGATGTCTGCTTCGTGCCTTTGTGACTTTGTGATAAGTCGGTTTTATTCTTCCGTGACGGAACGCGGCGGACGGTGCTCGAAGCGGTCGCCGCCTTCGAGCCTCCGCTGCAAATTTCGATAGCCGACCGCCAGCAACCCGATGACGGCGATCTGCAAGAGTTCGACGACGACCCACAGCAGCATCAGGAATCTCATTTTAGCTTCACCTCCCCGTCGGAACTTGAACTTGTACCCCCGGCACGTTGCCGTACATGATCGTCAGCGGACCCTGATGGCTCTTGATGCCTTCGGAGCGAGCGCGCTCGATCTCCAATTGTAATTCCAACTTTTTGATCTCCAGCATCGCCGGGTTGGCGAATGTCTGCGCTTCGATCTGTTTGGTTTGCGTGGAAATCTTTGCCGCTTCCAGCCGGGCCTCTTCTGCCTGCTTCTGCTTCTCGTTGGCGACCACGCCCGAAGCCGCCGCCTCGATGCGGTCATCCTGAAAATCCGGATTGCCGATCTGGACCGACTCCGTCACCAGCAGCAGTTGGCTGGCGAGTTGCGGGCGGAGTCCTTCGATGATGCGCTTTTGAATCTGCTCCTGATTGGCATAGATGTCGTAAGCGCCGAACTCGGAGAAGGCGTTGCGCGCCTCGGTCTGCACCAGTCCGCGCAGGATTTCGCCGCGCCGCTGATGACGCTCCGACTCGGAGAAACCATACTTTCTCACATACTCCATCACCTTCGCCGCGTCGGTGTACGCGGTAACCGAGATTTCAACCTGCAACGCGGCGTTGTCACGGCTGGTGACGCGCACCGGAGCCTTCTCGGTAAAAGATTTGATATTCACTTCGTAGCTCTTTTTTCCGGGCGCGACGGTCGTGAACCATCCGTCCGAAGGGGCATAGACACGCTCAATCGCGCCCCAGTTGGTGACGACCTGCACGGTTCCTTCCTGTGCGTATTGAATGTTCGCGAAGGCCACACCCGCGCCCATCAAAGCTATTACTCCCAACAGGATGACACCTGCCAGGACGTATTTACTGCTCGACATAGATTCTCCTTTGTTAACGTCAATTACTTCCGGCCAGATATTCTTCTTCATAGCGTGGTTATACGTTTCGCACGGTTGAAAGGTTGTGAATTCCGTCTTAACTTGTGCTCACCGCGCGAGCGAAGTCTGATGGTAACAGAAACTTGCTTTTCCCTCGCCCGCTCGGATAGATTAGCCGCTCGACCTGAAAGATTGATCCCACACCGCGGCGTGAGCACCGAGGCGACATAGAAGAGCCGCTCGACCCCGCTTCGCCAAATCCACCGAAAGGGAGCTTCGCATTCAAACCTATGAAAGCTTATCCGACCAATTCGATTCGCAACCTCGCTTGTATCGGCCACGGCGATGCCGGCAAAACACAACTTGTCAGTTCCCTTCTCTACGTCGCCGGCGCAACCCCACGCTGGGGCAAAGTTGACGAAGGGACCACCATCACCGACCACGACGAAGATTCCATCGCTCGCAAGATCACCTTGAACACCGCGCTCGCGCACCTCGAATGGCGCGAGCACAAAATCAACTTGATCGACACCCCGGGCTACGCCGCGTTCGTCGCTCACGCACGCCCCGCGCTGCGCGTCGTCGATTGCGCGATGGTCGTCGTCGACGGCGTCAACGGCATCGAGGTGCAGACGGAAAAGACCTGGGCCTTCGCAAACGAGTTTCAGACGCCGCGCATCATGGTCATTAACAAGCTGGACAAAGAGCGCGCCGATTTCGGGGCGGCGCTCGACAGTGCGCGCTCGACATTCAGCCGCGCCATCGTTCCGTTCACTCTGCCCATCGGACAAGAGCGCGACTTTCGCGGCGTCGTCGATGTCGTCCACATGAAAGCTTACGAGTTTGACGAGCAGGGCAAGGCGAAAGAGATCGAGATACCTGCGGAAGGGCGCGCGGTCGTCGAACGCGAGCGCGAGCGTTTGATTGAGGTCATCGCCGAATCTGACGATGCTCTGATGGAGAAATACTTTGAACAGGGGACGCTGCCCGAAGATGACATCGTGCCGAACATCAGTCGGGCCATCGCGTCGAGCCGCCTATGCCCGGTCTTCGCCGCGTCGAGCGTGACGCTCGTCGGACTTTCAGCGCTGCTCGACGGCATTGTTGATTACGCTCCCGCGCCCGACACTCACGAGGCTGAGCACGGCAAGACGGTTGACGACGGTGACGCCCCGCTGTCGCGCCGGTACGAAGCGAGCGAGCCGTTCTCGGCTTACGTCTTTCGCACCATCGCCGACCCGTTCGCCGGGCGTATCAACGTCATGAAGGTCGTGAGCGGCACCATCAAAAACGATGCGACCGTCGCCAACACGACGCGCGGCGCACAGGAGCGGCTCGGCGCGCTCCACTCGATGCAGGGCAAGCAACTCGACAAGGTTGACGAGGCCAGTGCCGGCGACATCATCGCGTGCGTCAAACTCAGGGAGACGCAGACCGGCGATACACTCGCCGACCGTGCCGCGCCGATTGTCTACGACAAGCTTGAATACCCGGAGGCGGCGATTGCGTTTGCGATTGAGCCGAAGTCGCGGCAGGACGAAGAGAAGATCAGCGTCGCGCTGCACAAGATTCTCGAAGAAGACCCGGCGCTCCACTTCACGCGCGACGCGCAGACGAAAGAGTTTATCCTCTCCGGCTCCGGCCAACTGCATGTCGAGACGGTCGTCGAAAAATTGAAGAATCGTTATCACGTCGAGGTCGCGCTGCATCCGCCGAAGGTTCCGTACAAGGAGACGATCACGCAGCGCGCCGAGGTGCAGGGACGCCACAAAAAACAGACCGGCGGGCGCGGGCAGTTCGGCGACTGCAAAGTGGTTTTCGAGCCGCTGACGCGCGGCGAAGGTTTCGTCTTTGAGGACAAAATTTTCGGCGGCTCCGTCCCGCATCAGTTTCGCCCCGCGATTGAAAAAGGGATCGTCGAAGCGGCGCAACACGGGGCCATCGCCGGCTATCCGCTGGTCGACTTCAAAGCCACTCTGATTGACGGCTCGTACCACACGGTTGACTCCGACGAACACTCGTTCCGCGCGGCGGGCCGCAAGGCTTTCCGCAACGCGATTGACAAGGTCAAGCCGACGCTGCTCGAACCGATCATGCACGTCGAGGTGTTCGCGCCGGTTGAGGCCAGCGGCGACATCATGGGCGACCTCAACTCGCGTCGCGGGCGCGTGCAAGGGATGGAGATGCGCGGCAAGAATCAAGTCATCAAAGCGCAGGTGCCGATGTCCGAGATGCTCAACTATCAGTCAACACTGAACTCGATCACCGCCGCGCGCGGTTCCTATCACATGGAGTTCTCGCGCTATGATCCCGTGCCCGGACAGATCGCGCAGAAGATCGTCGAGCAGGCCAGAGCCGAAGGACGTATCAGAGCGGAAGAGGAAGAGTGAATAATGTCACTGCCGATCAGTAAGCATTTCTTCACCGCGATGGAACTTGAGTCGCAGAAGTGCTCGGCTAGACTTTAACTATTTGGTAGTGGTTTAGTCTGGGGAGACAAAGTAAGGCCGCGGATTGACGCGGATCAAAGCAGATCAGAAACATCATTGATGGAATCTACGTGTCTCCGCGTTCATCCGCGGCTCATCTCCCGGCCTTCGGGCCACTACCAACTATTTTTCGCTTGCCACCTCTTCGACTCCATCAAAGCGCTCGCGGAAATCTGTTGACCGGCGGCGTAAGTGCAGCCAGTCCTCAAATATTTCAGGCTGCCGGAGCCAGACCGTGAACCACTCGGCGATTTCGGACTTCTCGGCGCGCTTACCTTTGTCGACTTTGGGATTGCGCGCAATCATCTCGGCGCGTTTCTTGCCCTTCAGAACCGTCTCGCTGACGCGCCGCAGACCTGGTTTATCCTTTGTCCGCGCAAACTGTCGGCGTAGATTTTCAAGACGCTTCAAGGATGCCTCAGCCTGTTCGAAGTCAGAGAACTTGAGCACGTTGCGGAACATCGCTTCATACGGATCGTTGCTTCTCCAGCGCACGTCCAACTCAAGCACCTCTGCGTGACGCAACTCCGCGCCTTCGTCGGCGAGCAGACGCGCGACCGACGCCGGACTCTCGACCGCCCCATCGCCGAACTGCTCACGCACCACTGCCGCAATCGTCTCCAACTCTTTCGCGCCGACCGACTCGCAGTCCAGGTGCTCCCACACCTCGATCATCAAATCGCGTTTGGTGCGCGCCTTCCATTCGCCTTGCTTCATAGAGAGATGTCGGTTGATGTGTCAGGTTGCGCTTATTTCGACCAGCTTCTCGCCTGCGTGTAGAAGTTCTAAAGCCTTCGGCAAGTGGTTCCTTAAAATCTGCCTGAGTCGCGCGTTTGAGGTGTTGCCACAGGTCAGCCAAACGACTTGCGGCGGCGCGCCCAATCTCTCCAGTAATACGGGGAAGTCGCTGTCTTTCGTCAAGACCACAGCAGACTCTCGCCTTGCCGCAAAGAAGATGTCGCGATCAGCCGCATCGTGCAAACCAAGTTCACGCAGCGCTACCGCACGCACGGCAAACTGCTCGCTGATCCAAGTCGCTATCGCTGGAGATAGCTGAGCATCAACCCAGATAATCATGCAGCCAGTACAGGATGATCGAGTCGGCGCGCGGCGTATTGAAGCGCGGCTTGTAAATCTTCCATTTCAAGATCAGGCATCTCTTCGAGTATCTGTTCGGCGGTCAAGCCTGCGGCATAAAGGTCGAGCACATCAATCACTCGTATTCTCATGCCGCGGATGCACGGACGCCCTCCGCACTGTTCTGGGTTGACCGTAATCCGCTCCATTAAATTCGACATATTCCTCTCCATGAATTTGCCAGACAAATTGCTGCCAGACTAACACAGTGAGCATATCATCCGGCCTCATGGGAATTATCCCATCGGCTCGTAATGAGCGAGCAGCTCATCGCGTTAACTCGCAGTCGAGATATTCCCACACATCAATCATCAAATCGCGTTTGGTGCGCGACTTCCATTCACGCTTCTTCATTTCGCCGACAGCTTACGATGCGCCCTCCGTCTCATCAAGCATCCGGCGCGCGTCACACGCGAACCGGCTAAATAGAAAACATCTTCCCAATGACGTGTGGGCGACGGTGTTTGACACATCTTGCGGGCGGTGCGCTACAATCACTTTCCGTTTCCTTATCGTCCACAGGCTCACATCATGGCAACCATCGAAGAGACGCTCGGTGCACTCCGAAAACACTTCGGCTTCACGGATTTTCGCGAGGGCCAGCGCGAAGTCGTGCGCGCGATTCTGGAAGGCCACGACACCGTGGTGGTGATGCCGACAGGCGGCGGAAAATCCCTCTGCTATCAATTGCCGGCGATGATGTTGGAGGGCGCGACGCTCGTCGTTTCGCCGCTGATTGCTCTGATGAAAGATCAGGTGGATGCGCTACACGCGCGCGGACTGCCCGCGACATTTATCAACAGCTCGATTGATTTCGAAGAGCAGAAGGCGCGCATCAACGGCGTCCGGCGCGGTGACTATAAGATGGTCTATGTCGCGCCGGAGCGGTTCCGCAGCACCCACTTCGTCGAGGCGATTAAGTGCGCCGGCATCTCTCTGTTCGCTATCGACGAAGCGCACTGCATTTCGCAGTGGGGCCACGACTTTCGCCCCGACTATCTGCGCCTCAAGTCGTTCATCGAACAGGTCGGACGCCCGCAGATCGTCGCGCTCACGGCGACGGCGACGCCACACGTTCGCGCCGACATTATCGAGCAGCTTTCCCTGCGCACGCCACGCGCCTTCGTCAGTGGATTCGACCGCCCGAACCTTTCAATCAACATCGCTCACACGCAGAATGACCGCGAGAAGATCGCGCGCATCAAAGCCCTCACCGCCGTGCACCCGGGCGGGTCGGGTATCATCTACACGTCGACCCGCAAATCTGCCGAGCAGGTGACAGCGCGTCTACGCGAGGCCCGCCTGTCCGTCATTGCGTACCACGCCGGGATGGAGGATTCGGAGCGTGCTCGCGTGCAGGACGCATTCATGTCCGGGCGCGTTCAAATGATTGTCGCCACCAATGCCTTCGGGATGGGCATTGACAAACCCGACATCCGGTTCGTCGCGCACTACCAACTGCCCGGCTCCGTCGAAGCTTACTATCAGGAGATTGGACGCGCCGGGCGCGACGGGCGTCCCTCCACTTGCGTGTTGCTGTTCAACTATGCCGACAAGCGGACGCAGGACTACTTCATCGAAGGCTCCTACCCGGCTCCGGAATTAATCGCCAAAGTTTACGAATCGTTAATCGCTACTGGGCAGCGGCGCATCGAGCTTTCGATTAAAGAGGTTGCGGCGCGCGCGGGCGTCCGCAACGAGATGGCGGTGCAATCTTCTCTGATCGTGTTGGAGAAGGCCGGGCACATCGAGCGCGGCGCAGCGCGCGAGAACCGCGCCGGCGTGCGCCTGTTGGTGTCACCACCACAGGCGCGCGAAATGGTCGACGCACGCCGCGGCACGCAGACGAAGCAGGTGCTGTTCGGACTGCTCGGCGGGTGTGAAGTTAATCAACGCGCCGAGACCGAGATTGACGTCGCGGAGTTGGCAGAGACGCTCGGCATCGATATTTCCGTGGCGCGACGCGCGCTACAGTCGCTCGCCGAAGGTGGCATCATCTCTTACAATCCGGCACGGAGGACACGCGGTGTGTCGGTACTCGATGAGACGCCCGCGCGCCGACTGCGCGTCAACACACAGGACCTCGCACGCCGTGCCGCGCTCGAACAACGGAAGCTGCGCGAAGTTATCGGCTTCTGCTACACCGAAGAGTGTTACCGCGCCGTTATCCTCAACTACTTCGGCGACCATGCCCACGCCGACACCTGCGGTCAGTGCGGCAACTGCGTGTCCGAGCGGAGAGGCGGGACTAAACCCAACGCCTCGGCACCGCTCGACCCGGCGACGGCGCTCGACAAGTTCGTGATGAAGCACACGCCCGTCGCGCTTGATTTAAAAGACTCCTTACGCGAGCAATCGCGTCTGCGCCACGCGCACGAGGAAGCCGAACGATTCGGTTCCGCCGTGGATGAGCAGCACGCCGCCGTCATCACCGCCGCACGTGACCTATCGGCGGACGAAGTGTTGGATGTGCGCAAAATCCTGTCGTGCGCGGCGCGCATGGGCGGGCGCTTCGGCAAGGGACTGCTGGTCGCGACGCTGCGTGGTTCACGTGCCAAAACCGTTTTGCAGGCCAAACTCGACAAACTCTCGACGTACGGCATCCTCGCAATGTTGACGCAGGAAGAGTTGATGGTCTACATCGACGCGCTGATCTCCGCCGGGTGTCTGACGGTGATGACCGGCGTGTACCCGACGGTTTCGCTCACGACCTTCGGCGGCGAGGTGATGCGCGGACGCGCCGACGTGCGGCTCGCGCTACCGGCGCTGGTGCCAGTGGAACGAATTGCGGCGCCTGGTCACGGCGTCAATCACGGAGCCGCCATCAATCGCGCGGCATCTTTCACAGGTTCCTCAACGCTCTCTTCTTCACACGCTTCATCACCGCTGGGGCGAGGAGACAACGCAACCGTGAGGAGGCCGGCATTCAAGCCGAGCACCATCGACGAAACCTACGCGCTGTACGACGCCGGGCTGTCCATCGAAGAGATTAGCGAGCGACGCGGCATCACAGAGATTACCGTCGAAAAGCATTTGTCAGACTGCATCCTCGAAGGTCGCACGTTCGATGTCCCGCGCTATGTCATCGACGCCGACCGCGCGATGATCGAAAGCGCCGTCAGACAGTTGGGCGCTGAACGACTCAAGCCTTTGCGCGATGTTCTCCCGTCACACATCACCTACCGCATGATTCGCTTCGTCGTCGCCGATCTGCAGTGCGCCGCGCATCGCGTCCGGAGCGCCGGCGCTCTACCGCCCGACTGACGCCAGCGCGTGAAGTTTTTTTTGTGTTATCTGCCGGCACACGTGCCCGCTTCATTCTGCCGATGCTTGACGCCGGATGGATACCGCTTCATCATCGCCCATTACATTTTGAAGAGAGGTGATTTTATGAGTCGCAACCCTAACACCGATCCACCACAACCGGGCACACCTGACCTGCCACCGACGCAGCCCAGAGACCCTGTGCAGCCCGATCCGTCGCGCCCGGAACCACTGCCGATACCGCCGGACACAGAGCCGATGCCGGCGCCGGTGCGTGAGCCGAACACGCCGATGCCCGCCGGTGATCCACCGCCCGCCGAACCGACGCGACTGATGTGACCGAGAAGGATGAACCACGAATTAAACAAACAGCATGAATGAAATGTTTGACCGGGAGGGGTTAGAGTCAACAGTCCGTCAAGTCGGGCAGCGTGGCACGATGCTCCGCGGCGAACGCGGCGAACCGTTTGACCTCGCCGATGTCGCTGGCGCGCTCGCCGCTAAACCGTTCAATCCTCATCGTTCGTTCCGCAACGGTCATGCGCAGACGCTCGCGGCTTATGCGTGGCCGCGCCGCTCGCGCCTGCGCTCATTGCACGGCGACGATGAGACGCGGCTGTTCGAGGTTGAACCCGGCGTGCGTCTGCTCGCCCGCTGTGCCTGGCAGAGCGAGCGCCGCGCGCACCCGACAGTCGTCTTAGTGCATGGGCTTGAAGGATCAAGCGAATCGATTTACATGCTCGGCACGGCGCAGAAGGCGTTTCGCGCGGGCTTCAACGTCCTGCGCTGCAACATGCGCAACTGCGGTGGGACTGAACACCTGACGCCGACGCTGTACCACAGCGGCATGAGCAATGACTTCAGGGCAGTGCTCAGAGAGTTGATTGAGGAAGATCATCTCGCCTCAATCTTTCTCGTCGGCTTTTCGATGGGCGGTAACATCATTCTCAAACTCGCCGGCGAAATCGGCGCGCGCACGCCGCCCGAACTGTCAGGCGTGTGTGCCGTCTCGCCCGCGCTCGACTTAAGCGCCTGTGCCGACAAAATCGGCCAGCGCTCGAACTGGCTCTATCAGAAAACATTCGTCCGCAGCCTACGCAAGCGCGTTCACGGCAAGCGGCGGCTATACCCCGATCTGTACGACATAAGTAGTCTTCATACGGTGCGAAGCGTCCGCGACTTCGACAACCAGTACACAGCACTCCACGGCGGCTACCGCGACGCCGCCGATTATTACGAACAGGCCAGCGCGCGCCGTCTCGTTACTGACATCCGCACGCCGACGCTAATCATCCATGCGCAGGATGACCCCCTCGTCCCATTCGCATCACCCGTCTACGCTTCGATCTCCGCGAACCCTTGTGTCATCCTCCTGGCAACGGCGCACGGCGGACACGTCGGATTCATCGCCGGCGAAACCGGCGGCGCCGAAGACAGATTTTGGGCAGAGAACCGCGTCGTCGAGTTCTGCCGTCTGGTTTACGAAGGTGTTAAGTTGTCGGGCAACTGCGGCGAACCGCACAGGCGTTGACGAAACTTGCGTGTCGGCCGCAACCTAAATAATCTTGACGGCCGCACGAACGACGGGACGCACTGTTAGCCTTACAAAGACAACGGCTTACGTCCCATTTGAACGAAAGAATGTTACCTCTGAATATACTGACCGCTTTTTCACTTCTCTTTGTTGCGGAGCCAGCGGCACGCTCGGCCGGTGCTGACACGCTGATGATATTCGTCGCCATGCTGCTCGTTCTGGCAAATGGATTTTTCGTCGCGTCGGAGTTCTCGCTGGTAGGGGTACGGCGTTCACGCGTGGCGACGCTGGCAGAGAACGGTGACCGGCGCGCCAAGCGCTTGCTGAGATTGGTGGACAACCTCAATGCTTACATTTCCGCCACGCAACTCGGCATCACGCTCTCTTCACTGGCGCTCGGCTGGCTCGGCGAACCGGCCATCGCGCACTTAATCGAGGCGCCGCTCGAAGGCCGCGTCTCAGACACCGTCCGCCACACGATTGCCCTTGTCATCGCTTTTTCCATCATCACCTTCCTCCACATCGTCCTCGGCGAACTCGCGCCGAAGACGCTGGCGCTGGAGCGCGCTGAAAAGACCGCGCTCGCCATCGCGTGGCCGATGGAGTTGTTCTACAAAACTTTCCGCTGGCCGATACGTCTGCTTGACTGGGCGGGAACACGTACTGTGCGGCTCTTCGGTCTGCATCCATCAGGAGAGCACGCTTCGATCTACACCGAAGACGAGTTACGCCAGTTGATTGACATCTCCCACAAAAGCGGCCACCTCGAAGCCGACGAGCGGAGCCTGATCAACCGCGTCTTTGATTTTTCCGAAGCCGAAATTCGCGGGGCCATGATCCCACGAACGGCGATCACCGCACTGCCCATCACAGCGACGCTGGAAGAGGCCGAGAAGGTTTTTAGCGAGGCCGGCTACTCGCGCATGCCGGTGTACCGCGAGCGTCTTGATGACATCGTCGGGGTGTTGTTCATGAAAGACTTGATACCGTGCTTAAGTCCGAACCAACCCCAGGAGTTCAACATGGAGAGGTTGCTTCACCCGCCGATGTTCGTCCCCGTCACGGCCCGGCTCGGCTCGGTGCTCAGCCAGATGCAGGCGGCGCGGACACACCTCGCCTGCGTCGTCGACGAGCACGGGGGCTTGGAAGGTATCGCCACGCTCGAAGACATCCTGGAAGAGATTGTCGGCGACATCAACGACGAGTTCGACGAAGAGGCGCGGGCGCAAATTGTGGAAGAGGGTAATGGCACATACCTGCTCGACGGCATGCTCGCCGTGCGCGACGCCAACCGCCGCTTTAATCTGAAACTGCCGGAAGAGGATGGCTACACGACGCTGGCCGGGTTTCTGCTGGCGAAGTCCGGACGGTTGCTGCGCCCCGGTGAGTCGGTTGAGCACGAGGGGGGAGTGTTCACCGTCGACCTCGTTGATCGCCGACGCATCCGGCGCATCCGCTTCAGCCCGGCGGCGACTGAAACTAAAGAAGTGGTCGCATCATAAATTTCGTTTGACGGCGCGGCCGCAGAGAGAGAGCGGTCCCGTCTTGAAGTTTCGATGAATTAATCGTGGAGAACACGCAGGACAGGCAAGGACGGGGAGATTCATGAACTCAGACGCAGGCAGCACCGAGTTGATAATCGTTCTGGCAGTGATGCTGGCACTGCTCGTCTTCGGGTTCGTGGCAGTGGGAATATTCGTCTGGGTGTGGCGCAAAGAACGCAAGTAGGAGACTGAAGGGGGGTTCAATCTCCCGTTACGTCCTCGGAAGGGTCTGACGGCGCGTCAGATTGTGGCGCTCGCTGTTCGGCGGCCCGCTTTCTTTTCGCGCTGCGACTCGCCTTTTCGGCTTCCGCGAAATCTTCCGCCGGAGTGTGCGTGTGTTCGTAGGCACTGACGGCGCCTTCATCAGAGATGATGAGAGATTCTTTCGCCCGTGCGGCGAGGTCACCTAGGTAGCTTAACAAATGACGCAACCGACCCTGATCCGGTGTCGGCATACTCGGCGCCGCGTCGAATTCGCCGAGCGCCGTGTCGAGTTGGATCAACTCGGTGGTCGCGCGTCGGCAGAATGCACAGGCGACTAAATGTGAAATTAATGGGGCGGACTGGGGTTGAGTCAGACGACCTTCGACAAAAGCGGCGAGAGCGTCTTCATCAAGGTGATTGCCGGAGGAAACCGGCGGCGTGACCAACGCGCGGCGGCGCAGGTGATGATCAATCATGCGGCCTACCGAAGTTGGCTCGTTATGGTTCTTGTGTGATGACATTGTATCGCTCCCCTCCCACGGCTCGACGTGAATCAAGTCTCGCTTTTGCCTTAACGCCTCATCGAATATCAGACATCTTTTACGCGGGCGCTTTTCAAGTGGACGTAAAGGTCTTCGGGCGCCGTGCCGTTGCCGGCCATTTCCAGACAGAGCTTGATTTCCTCTGCGCTGAGTTTGCCACCGGCCCTTAATTCCTCTTCAAACCGTTCGTGTATCTGCGCGTAGACTTTTTCCAGCCAGCGCATGATGGTCGATTCGTAGACGCGATTTTTGGCGGCTGCGCCCGCGCCCTGCTTCGGTTGGCGCTGGAACCAGCGTCTGAGGGGCGAGCGTGGTTCCTCGACGAGGCGTGCTATTTCGCGCAGCTTCAGGCCCTCGACGTGATAGTAAAGCAGCAACAGCTTTTCGTGCTCGTCGAGCGCGGCGAAGGCCGCGTCGAGCGCCGCGACGGTGGCCGCGCCGTAACGCTGGTGGGCCAAGCGGTCGACCATTGCGCTTTCGCCGCCGTGGGCCTCGGCGCGCCATCCCGGACGGTCGTCGACTTCCCCACCGCCCTCTGACCAGTCATCAATCGTGATTTCGTCGCGGCGTGCGCGGTGCATGTCGACCACCGCGTGCCAAACGATGGTGCGCAGCCAACCACGCAGCGTTCCGCGGCCCGTGTAGGTTGCGAACTTCGACTGCCGCACGCCCTCGACCACGCGCGTCCCGTATAGTTCCGTGTAGACCACATCGACTACTTCGCCGGCCTCTGTCTCCGCGCTGGCAAGGTGCTGTGCGACACGCTCAATGAAGCGGCGATAACCGGCGTCAAAGTCCCACCAAGCAAACTCGTTGCCGCGCGCACAGGCCAGCCCCAGGTACAGGTCGGTGGCTTGCAGTTCGTTGATGAACTGCCGCATCTCATCGACCGCCACGGTCACGTCCCCGCCCTCGTCACGCGATAGATACTTGTTCGCCCCGGCGGTGACCGCGCTGAGGAAGTCTTCGTATGGCACCGCGTAGTTCGGCGCAGCTTCAGCACAGCGCGTGTGCAGCGCTTCGATGTTAGCGGCGCACTCTTTTAAGGTGCGCTCAAAATTGATAAGGGATTTAGCAATCACAGGGAGGGTGATTATAGATTAATCCGCGTCGTTGCGCACATCTCATTTACTTGAGCATCGTAATGCTTCAGTGATCGGGGGAAGTAGCGCAGACTTGTCACGCACATCTGGTCTTTAGTGAATTGACAGAGAGTGTCACAGGCGAAGGAAAGGAAAAACGGGGTTGCAGTTCGGTGAACCACAGCCCCGTTTCATGTTGCATGAAAAGTCTCAGGAATAGTTACGGCTTCGACTTCATTGCGCCGCCGCTACTGCTTGGCATCAACACTGAGTCGATCACATGGATGACTCCGTTTGAGGCCACGATATCGCTCTGCTTAACGGTCGCGTTACCTACCTTGACGCCTTCCGCCGTGTTGATGCTGAGGGTGCCGCCCTGCACGGTCTTGGCCGTCTTGCCGTTCATCTTGGCGACGTCTGCCGCCTTCACGTTACCAGGAACGACGTGATAAGCCAGCAGCGATTTCAACTTCTCTTTGTTTTCCGGCTTCAACAATTCTTCAATCGTACCAGCTGGCAATTTAGCGAATGCCTCATCGGTCGGGGCAAAGACGGTGTACGGACCGGCCCCTTTGAGCGTCTCGGTCAAGCCGGCTGCTTCAAGCGCTGCAATCAAAGTGTTAAAGCTGCCTGCCTTCGTCGCTGTTTCAACGATATCGCCACCGGCGGTCGCCGTCTGAGTGCTTGCTCCTGCGGCTGATGAATCACTCGCCGGTTTCGTCTGTGTCGTACCGGATTGTGTCGTACCGGATTGCGTCGTGCCGGATTGCGTCGTGCCGGACTGTGTTGTACTCGGCTGCGTCGTGTCGGACTGCGTGGTGGAAGTGGATGGTCGCTCGCTCTTCGAAGGAGACGTCGACGGCTGTTGAGTTTGAGTCGGAGTGGTCTGCTGTGCAACAGCGAACACCGCCATTGTAATGGTCGCGGCAAACGCCCCTAGCACACGGAGCGTGCCGCTACGAACTGTCATAAACATTTGTGATCCCTCCAAAAAAATAAGCAAGGTTATTCCCGTTAAGGAAGTTCTTCCGAAAAGCCTACGTTTAGCTTTTATTAACGAACGCACTATACACTAGCATTCTTTCAGCGGGTGGTGCGATTGCGCGACAAATACATTGCATTTAGCCTACGTTCCCGCTCATCTTCGGGTGCCGAACTCCTGGAACATATGGATGCGAAGCACGTAGGTGGGTTTCAGATGGAGGTTAAGGGTGCAGATAGGCGCCGCTTGGCCGTTCACGAAGTTTACTTTTCGATTTTCTTCAGTAGGCGCACGACGTGGTTGCGGGCGATCAACGGGAGGCGTTCGTCGGTGCTGAGGCTACGCAGCAACGGCACGAGTTGCTGCGGGTCAGAGATGGCGTTTCGCCCAAGCAGCGATTCGAGGCGGGTCAGCAGTTTTGGCGATTCGAGCGGTTGGATTTCGAGCGCGACATTAATCTCGAAGACGAATAGCGACTGATCGGCGACCCGCCGATATTCGTTGACGAGCGCAAATGCATCACGGTCTTTCGTCCAGTTGAACTCCGCCGTGCGCTTGCGTTCACCCTTTGACATCTTCAGCCGCGACGTACCGAGATGCGCGAACTGCTTGTCAGATTGGTAATTGGTTTCTGTTTCGAGGAAACGCAATGCGCTCCAGTGCCCGGTGATGCGTTCGAGCGCGGCGGGCGACAGCGACAGCGGCTCGGTGATCGGCTCGCCGTCGCCTCTGCGCTCAAACACGATTCGCCCCGCCCCGCGCGCATCGTGCTCAATGATGATCGAGCGGACATCGAACTCCGGCTTCTCGAACTCGTAGCGATACTTGACCGCCACCGACTCTTCAGTCGATGAAGTGATGGGCGCGGTTGCGGGCGCATAGGGCTCGGTTACCGCGCCGGAGTTTTGCGGCCCGCCTTGATCATCAGGCCTCGCCGTTTTTTTGTTTTGTCCGATGGCGAAAACGACCGCGCCCAGTAACACAAGCGCGGCCCCGGCCAAACGAAATGATCCCACCATTCTCATGCTCATTCGAATTTAACGGAGACGAGTTTCGAGACGCCCGCCTCCTGCATCGTTACGCCGTAGAGCGCCCGCGCCACCTCCATTGTCTTCTTGTTATGCGTAATCACGATGAACTGAGTATTCTCCGACATCTCGGTGATTTTACCAGTAAACCGCCCGATGTTGGCCTCGTCGAGGGGCGCATCGACTTCGTCAAGCAGGCAGAACGGCGATGGACGATATCGGAAGATTGCCAGTACCAGCGCGAGCGCAGCCATCGCTTTTTCGCCGCCCGACAGCAGCAGTATATTCTGCAGGCGCTTGCCGGGCGGTTGCGCGATGATGTCAATGCCTGATTCGAGTACATCGTCGGCATCGAGCAGGCTCATCTCACCGCGACCGCCGCCGAACAGTTCGAGAAAGAACTGGCCGAAGTTACGGTTAATCTCTTCGAAGGCGTGCCGGAACCGTTCGCGCGAGCGGCGTTTTATTTCGCGCAACGCCTCCTCTGTCGAGATGATGCCGTCGGTGATGTCCTGCCGCTGCGTAGTCAGAAACACGAGCCGTGTCTCGGCCTCCGTCAATTCTTCGAGCGCCATCATGTTGACCGCACCAAAGTTTTCAACCCGCGCACGCATCTCTTCGACGCGCGCGCGCGCCACTTCAAGGTCGAAATCTTCAGCGAACTCAAAACCGTTGGCAAGTTCGTCGAGTGGTTGCGAGAGATCATGCACGCACGCCTCGCGCACATAACTGAGTCGCGCCGCAGCCTCCGCCCGCCGCACCTCAAGCGACGCGCGGGCGTTTCGGGTCTCTGCCGCGCGCTGGTGCAGAGCGGTCAATGCTGACGAAAGAGCGTCGGCCTGGTCACGCGCCTCGGACAGACGGGCGGCGGCCTCTTCAACTTCACGTTCACGCGCGGCGCGCTCGCTTTCGACCTTCTCGGCGTCTTCTTCCGCCGCGCCAATCGCGCGACGCAACTCTTCCAACTGCGCTTCCATCTCGGCCACTTCGCGCGTATGACGCTCCAGCCTCGACCGGAGGTCGCCGGCTTCAGCCTCCATGCGCCGGAGTTCGGCAGCGGCGGCGCGGCGTCGTTCGACCGCGGTCGCGGCGGCGGCCCGCTGCACGCTTAAATGCTCGTTCTCCGCTTCAGCGGCGCGCCTGGCATCTAAGAGAACATCAGCGGCGGCGGCTACCTGTCGCGTCGCCGCGCGGCGCGACGCTTCAGCGGCTTCGGCCTCGGCGCGCTGCGTTGCGTATCGCTCCTCTAGAGAGCGACGCTCTTCGGCAAGGCGCGCAGCGTCAGCGGCGACGACTCGCATGTGCCGCTCAGTGCGCTCCATCTCCTGCGCCAGTTGCGCGGCGTTCAACTCGCGTGCGACGTGCTCGCGCTCCTCGCGCCCGATGATTTCATTGAGCAGCACATACGCATCTTCGAGTTCGCCGAGTCGCTCTCGCGTCGCCGTGGCGGATTGCTCGGCGAACTGCAAATCGGCTTCAACTTCGGAATAGCGAGCTTCGAGTTCGCGCATCTCGCGCTTGAAGGCGAGCAGCCCCGCGCCCTCGCTGGCAGCTTGCGTCCCGCCGGCAGAGATTAGTTGGCCGCCCGCGACCCACTCGCCCCCAGCCGTGACGTACACGTCGCCGGTTTCAAGCGACATCATCATCGCGTAGTCGAGGCTTTCGGCTATGCGCGCGTTAGCTTCGCGGGCGAGTGTGCGGCGCAGCACCGCCGTAATTTCGCGCGGCGCGCCGAGCAGGTCGCTGAGGCGTAACCCGGTCTCACCGCTTGAGCCGCCGTTGATGCCTTCTTCGGCCAGCGCCGTACTACCACCGGTGCGACCGTTGAAGCCAGTGTCGGACTCGGCAGCGCCGCCATGCAGTCCGGTGACGAGAAAGGTGGCGCGCCCGGCGTGGTTGGCCTGAAGCCATGCAGCGGCGCGCAACGCGTCCTCTGGCGTCGGCACGATCACGGTTTGCAGGTAGGGGCCGAAGACGCTTTCGACTGTGCGCTCCCACTGCGGTTCCACCTCTAGCAGATCGGCGAGCGTGCCGACGGAGTGAAAATCTTTCGGCGCGTCTTCGTCTCCGCCCGCATCGACCGAGAAAATGCGCTGCACGGCCTGCGAATAGAGCGCGTGCTGGGCGTCGAGTTCCGTCAGCGTATCGAGCCGGTGGCGGACGCGCGCCGCTTCGTCGCGGACCCGCGCGTGATCTGCCGCGGACACGGTGACGACGGCGCGGGCGGCGGCGACGCTCTGCGCCGAGTGGTCGCGTTCGGCGATGTGCGCGTCGAGGTGGGCACGGGCTTCATCAATCTCCGCCCGGAGCTTTTCGGCTTCGACTTCCGCGGCAAGGTGCGCGGCGGCGGCACGCTCACCCTCGCGCTCAAGCCCTTCTGACTGCGCCGCCAGACGCTCAAGCGCGGCCTCCAATTGTCGCCCGATCTCCATCAACCGCTCGGCGACGGCGGTGTGCGTCAAAAGTCCGGCGCGGGCCTGTTCGATCATGCCTTCGGCGTCAACAACTTCAGCGACGCGCCCGGCGTAAGCGGCCTCCGCTGCTTCGAGCAGACGCGCCGTCCGGTCGCTCGCCTCGCGCACCTGCGCCTCGGTTTCATGCAGCCCCGCGCGCTCCGCTTCGACCTCTGCGAGCCGCGCGTGCAGCCTCTCCATCTCGTCACCCACGTTCGCCACGCGCCGCGCCAACGAGTCCGACTGAGCTTCCTGATAAGCCCGTTCGCGTTCGCGGCGGTCGCGTTGCAGCGCCGACTCGGCAACCGACTCGCGCGCCACGGCCAACTCTTCTTCACGCGCCCGCGCCTCCGCGGTGGCGCGCCGCGCTTGATCTTCGCTGATCCCGACTTGGCCGGCGACAACGCGCTCCGCCTCGACCGTCTCTTCGAGATGCGTCCGCAACTCGCCGAGCAACTCGGTCAGCATCCGTTCATCGGCGACATACACGCCGCGCAAAGACTCGCGAAGTTCGTCGCGCAGTTGACCGTAACGCTTGGCCTTCGCGGCCTGACGGCGCAGGCTTGCAGTCTGCCGCTCAATTTCTGAGACGATATCAGAGATGCGGTGAAGATTGGCACGTGCCGCTTCGAGGCGTGATTCAGCGGCACGTTGGCGGACGCGGAATTTGGTGATGCCCGCCGCTTCTTCAACCAACGTGCGACGATCCATCGGCTTCGCGGACAGTATCTGCCCGATGCGTCCCTGTTCGATGATCGCGTAGTGTGCACCGGCCAGACCGGTTCCCGAAAACAAATCCTGAATGTCCCGCAGGCGGCAGGCGCGTGCGTTCAAAAGATATTCGCTCTCGCCCGAACGATACAGTCGACGTGTGACGGAGACGGACTCGCCCGGCGCAAACTCCAGCGCCAAACGTCGCGGACGCCAGTGTCGCTTGTGACGCGCTTTGATTGCGGATGAAGCGGCATCAACGTTTTCAGAGAGGACAGCCGTGTCATCAGCCGGGGGCGCGGTGTCGATGGTCGTTAACTGAGCGACGGTTTCCTTATCAACGGGTGCCGCATCGGACTCTGACGCCGCCACACCGACGATTAATTCAGGCGCGAATTTTTCTTCAACCGCTTCCGTCTGCTCGTCGATACCTTCGAGCGTCGAATCGATGTCGTCGACATCCTGCTCATCAAGGAACGTCTCGTCGCGTACCATATGCAACACGACTTCGGCCATCCCGCTCGGCGCGCGGTCGCGCGACCCCTGGAAGATGACGTCCTGCATATCCCCGCCGCGAAGCTGCTTCACACGCTGCTCGCCGAGCACCCACGCAATTGCGTCCGCGACGTTGCTCTTGCCGCATCCGTTTGGACCGACGACGGCAGTGATTCCCTCACCTGTGAAGACGAGTTCCGTATAGTCTGCGAAAGATTTGAAGCCGGTGATTTCTAAGCGTTGTAGTCTGAACATTCGTGCTATCCAATCGGGCGGCCCGTAGGACGTGCGAGCGCGGAAGCACAGCCCCTAGAGCACGGTACGGGAGAGGCACACTATATGTTGGAGATGAATGCGGTGTCAAACCAAAACTTGAAGTGAAAGATGGTTACTGGTGCGGCGTGTGGAGTTAAGGATTTGAGGGGCGATGCCTTGTCAGACGTGAATGATTGCGGTCACTCTGCTGCCTTACGGAAATGAGGAGTCCCGCTTTACGTAGATACGAGAAAGTGTGATTATGCGGAACGGTTCCACATAATAGGCTTATCGGCGTGTTATGCGGAAGGCTTCCACATAACACGCTCAAAAGAGTGTTATGTGGAACGCTTCCACTTAATCAGTAGTTGGGCGGTGCGATATGGTAACTACTGCGGATGAATACAAAGCGTTGGCCGCAAAAGTCGTGTCAAATTTCCGCGACGAACTGGGTGTCGAACTGGAATACGACCAACAATCTATCGAATGGCTCGATGGTTACATCAATCGAGTAGGGCCTGAATTGCAGAAGGAGCATGTACCCGGTTTGGCGACCGCTCTCGGGGCGTATTTGGGTGAGACGATCATTGGTACCTACGGCGGTGCTTGGGCTTACTTCGAACAAGTTGATCAGTGGGGTATTCGCTTCGAGGACGACAGTGGGGCCTTCCCAATCAGCAAGGTATATAAACAACTCGAGGATGGCGCATTCGATTCGATTTTGAGCTTCTTTACAATGTTGCCTAAGATTCGTGACCACGTGAACCGTCAGCAATCCGACGAGTGATTGCCGCCCAACACGTCGTTGGACTGGAGCGCGGGTCGCACCTTCATTAACTTGCTTCTTGGATTCGATGTTATTGCCAATCGCCGCGCCCGGTCAACTCTGACGTTAAGATGCTCGCCTTGAATCGCCTGTGAGCAATTGACATCATATGGCGCAATGGACTTCGAGATTATCAGCGAGGTAATCGATGTTGAATCCATTGCTATCGGCGCAGGTGTCCGTGATCGTGCTCGGTTACGAAAGCAGTATGGTCGAGGCAGATAGCGCAAAATGAAAGGTGTGGCTAAAGTGCGGCTGCCTAATGGTTAACGTGAGTTCGGGATAAGCGAACTCAGAAAACCAGCGCCGGAAGCTGCAACTGCTCTGCGACACGAATGTTGAGCGATGGCTTCTTCTCCCGGTAAGTATAAGCGATCAACCCGGCGATTAAATTGACGAAGCAGTTTGCCACACTGCGATGCCGGCTGTGCTCTATTTGCGAGATGTTTTTGAGTTGATCGATCACGCTCTCGATGACGGCGCGCTTCCTGAGCATAATCTTGTCGAACATGGAGATGAGCCGATTCTTCATCTTTTTCTTCAGTTTGGTGACGAGTGCATATTCTGGCACTCCGTGAACACCGATTCTGATTTTCCATGAACATGAATTCTGGAAATGGGTGAACGCTGGAAAGCGATGATGAGCAAGCAGTTGTTGTGTGTGAGAGGGTGTTCACGGCGACCAGAATCACTGTTCACGAGATTCCAGAATCAGTGTTCATTCAGATCAGAATATGCAACGAGTTGTAGTCCATCGTCATAAAGCGTCTCGAATAAAGGTTGCGAGATATAACCCTTATCGCCGAAGAGCTTGCCGAACAAGTCTTTGACCAACTCGGGCACGGGCCGCCGGTCGTCCACATTGCCGGGCGTGAGCCGCACAGAGAGCAGTTCGCCACAGTCGTTGATCACCAGATGCAGCTTGAAACCAAAGAACCAGTCGACGCTCGTCTTGCCGCGTCTGGCGCAGTTGGCAAAGACTTGGTGCGAGTGGATACGTCGGTTGTGACAGACCTTCAAACTGGTCGAATCAATGAATGAGATGCCTGAGCAAGCCCCTTTTCTCGTTTGTAAATAGCCGCACAAGGGAACGAGGGCAGATGGCATCAACTCGACGAAGCGGTTGTAGCTCGTGAGGCGCGGGAAGGCACCGGCGTAGTGCTTCATCACCTGCTCAGTATAGTAAGCCTTGAAGTTACGATAACTCGAAGCGTGGAAGAGCGTGATGATGGTCATCACTTCCGACAGGCAGAGATGCGCGGCGCGGTCGCGCTGACGCTCCCCCGAAGAGAGCAATCGCTGCTTCCAGCGTGGTTCAAAGAACTGGCAGAAATCGTCGATGTCACAGAACACGGGTAGAATGTCCATCGGGAGAGCCTCTTTCGTGTAGATGATGGTTTTGGCGAGATCCATCTTACGAAATCTGGCTCTCTCCTCGCATTCTTATCCCGAACTCACGTTAATCTTTAAACGCTTCGCGCGTCAGCACGTAATTGTCTGAGAGGGAAAGCGCACCCGAAGCGACTGCCGCGCTGCTGATCGTATGCACCGAAATAATCGCGTCGTACTGATC
>JALZJL010000130.1 GCA_030859785.1 Acidobacteriota bacterium | reverse complement strand
GCGCTCTGGAAAGACGAGGACATGGCCGATGTCTTCACAGGCAAATCCGTCGCCTTTATCGAACAGCACAAAGCGCATCCATTCTTTCTATATTTCGCGCTCCATGACCCACACGTACCGCGCGTGCCGCATCCGCGTTTCGTGGGCCGGAGCGGGATGGGACCGCGCGGCGACGCGATCATGCAGGCCGACTGGAGCGTCGGTGAAATTCTGGCCGCGCTGGATCGATTGAAGCTGACGAACAACACGCTGGTCATTCTCACTTCCGACAACGGCCCGGTCGTGGATGACGGATACAAAGACCAGGCAGTGGAGAAACTCGGCAATCACAAACCCGCCGGGCGGTGGCGCGGCGGCAAGTACAGTAACTTTGAAGGCGGCACGCGCGTACCATTCATCGTGCGCTGGCCGGGCCGGATTACACCCGGCGTCTCGGATGCGCTCGTTTCGCAGATTGATTTCCCGGCGTCGTTCGCTTCGTTCCTCGGTCAGAAGCTGATGGCAAATGATGCGCCCGACAGCTTCGATGTGATGTCGGCGCTCGTCGGCAAAGCGAAGACCGGTCGCGAGCATCTCGTCGAGCAGGCGAGCGCACTCTCTCTGCGACAGGGGCTGTGGAAGTACATCACGCCCAGTAAAGGACAGAAGATCAATCGTCAAACAAACACGGAGATGGGCAACGATCCCGCGCCGCAGCTTTACGATCTGGCTGTCGATCCGGGCGAAACCACTAATGTTGCCGACAAACATCCGGATAAAGTGCGGGAGATGGAAGCACTGTTGCAGCAGATCAGACGGGTGGGTCGCAGCCGGAAGTAAATAATTGCACAAGTGTTCACGTTGACAATCCCCTGCCAGCCAAACTGTCGTGTGTGTTGATCCAGATTGGCTTGGACGTACACCCTGAATTGTCGCTGCGCCATTTCGGGCATGACCAGAAGTAGTTGCCGGAGGTGGCTGGGCCGCGCTTGACAGTCGGCGTCTGGCACAACGGACAGGGCGGGCCGGTCTCTAACGGAGCCGTTGGCTCTTCGAGCCCGCCTTGCAAATTGAACCACCGTACCCCCTGACATTGCGGATGGCGCGCGCAAAGGAGCGCCGCCTTCTTTCCCTTTTCTTTGGGCATCCTGAGGCGCATCGCACCGCGGCAGATGTGGCACGCGGTCTGGAGCATGGCTTTGCGCTGTTTCACATTCTTTGGCGCATCGGTGATAAAACCGCAAGCCTCCTTCCCCAACGCACAGGTTAAGAACTTGCCGTTCGAACCGTTGCGCTCCAGAAGAAACCCGGCGCGGTTCTCATTCCTGCATCGCGGACAATCAATCGCTCGGTCGGGTCGACTGACTTCGCGCCTCGGTGAAGGATCAGTGCCCGGCTCAATCCGCGCCCCGGCGATCTGAGTGACCAGTTCGCCAATCATCTCTTTCACTTCGCTCATGAAGCGGTCGCGTGCATATTTACCCTCGGCCATCAGCGATAGCTTCTGCTCCCAACTGCCGGTCAACTCCGCTGATTTAAGAAGCGGCGACGGTAGCATTTTGACCAGCGCGATTCCCTTCGGAGTGACCACCAATGATTTCTTCTCGCGCGTGATGTACTCGCGCTTGAGGAGTGTTTCGATGATGGCGGCACGTGTCGCCGGGGTGCCGAGTCCGGAGTCTCTCATCGCAAGTCGGAGTTCCTCATCTTCGACCTTCTTTCCAGCCGTCTCCATCGCGCCGAGCAGACTCGCTTCCGTGTACCGCGCCGGGGCTTTGGTTTGCTTCGAGAGCGCCTCAGCCTGCAACGTCTTAACCGGGTCTTGCGGACTCACCGGCGGGAGTTCCTCCTCTTCGCCTGCCTCATCCGTGTCGGCCTTCTTCTCCCTACCGGGTGGGTCGACTGCGCGCCACCCGGGTTTGATGATGACCGTCCCACGGGTGATGAACTTCTCGGCCTCGACTCCCGTGACAATGTTCGTCCGCTCCAGTTCCGCATCCGGATAGAAAGCTGCGAGGAAACGTCTCGTCAACAAATCATAAATGCGCTTCTCGTCAGGCAACAGTGCCTGCGCATTGATGTGTTGCTTGGCCGGAATGATAGCGTGGTGGTCAGTCACCTTCTTGTCGTCCACATACCGGCTCGACAGAGAGACTTTCCCTTTCGCCAGTATCGTTTCGATGAACTCGACGTAGGGGCCGATTCGGGCGGCCTCGACATGGCCTTTGAGTTCCTTGTTGACGCTCGACGAAAGATGACGTGAAGAGGTGCGCGGGTAGGTGATGAACTTCTTCTCGTAAAGCGATTGTGCAAGTTCGAGCGTATGCGCGGCGGAGAAGGCATATCGGGCATTGGCCGCACGCTGCAACGCCGTCAAGTCGTAGAGCAACGGGGCGCGCTCTTTGGAGGCTTTCTTCTCTACCTTTTCGATCTTTCCGGGCTGGCCCGTGACTTTGGAGGCGATTTCTTCGGCGGCCTCTCTCCGGTCAAAGCGGCTGCCGGAATGATTGAACCAGAGGCCGCGGTAAGTGCCTGAGGGAGATTGGAAATCTGCGACCACTTCAAAATAGTTGGTGGGTACGAAGGTGTTGACGGCGAGGTCGCGTTCGACGATGAGGGCCAGCGTCGGAGTCTGTACGCGGCCCAGCGAGTAGACGCCATCATGTCCTGCCCGGCGTGCCTTAATGGTCTGGGCGCGCGTGGCGTTGATGCCGACGAGCCAGTCCGCTTGCTGACGCGCGTGGGCCGAATCGCGCAGGCCACGGTACTCGGCGGCGGGTCTCAAGCGATTGAAACCATCGATGATTGCATCTCTGGTGAGAGAGGAAATCCAGAGCCTCTGCACGGGCTTCCGGCAACCGGCGAGCATGTAGACGAGATCAAAGATCAGCTCGCCCTCCCGACCGGCGTCCGCTGCATTGACCACGCCGATGACGTCCTCGCGCCTGAGCAGGCTCTGAATGATCTTGAATTGATCCTTGGTTCTGTCGGACGGATGGTACTTGAAGCTTTGCGGGATGATCGGGAGAGCATCCATCCTCCACTGTTTTAGGTTCGGGTCGTAGGCTTCCGGCTCATCAAGTTCAACAAGGTGACCGACACACCACGTGATGATGTCGTGCGGGCCTTCGATGAAGCCTTCGGCGCGACGCGTCGCGCCGAGTGCCGCCGCCACGTCACGTCCCATCGAAGGTTTTTCGGTAATAATCAGGCGCATAAAATCAACTGCACATCACTTAAATGTGAGCGGTTGGAGTTCATTTCTCTGTCTCAGAGTTTTTGCTGTCGAGCCGTGTTGCAATCAAATTCCAATCATCCTGATGGAAACTACCGCCGAACTGCGCCTCAACTTGCTCTCTTGTATAACCTCCTTCCTGTAACTCCGTGATGATTTGCGTCTGCTCTTCGATCTCTTCCGGGGTCAATCGACGATCAAGCTGGGGTGTTATGGAAACCTGTGGTGCTCTGACTGACACCACGGCAGGCTTTTGCTTCTCTGGCCTACTCAACCTTCTCTTGAGGTGTGTTATCAGAAATGCGGGGGCCGATGAAACGCTTTGGGTTCGCGCGGCAGCGGTTTTCAGTTCGGAAGCAAGTAACTCAAACAGTTCATCCCACGCCGTCGAAGGTGATTCCTTGCCAGTGATTTCCCTTTCCGCCTCTCGAAGTTTGCGCCAACCCTCATCATCATTAGTATTAGTCTTAAAAGAAGTCTTAGGATTCTCATAAGTTATTGCGAAATCAGCACTTGAACTATGGGTACTCATAGTACTTTCTACTCCTAGTACTCCTAGTACTTTCGGACTAGAGTTACTCGACGTACTATCAGTGCTCTGAGTACTATGAGTACCCATAGTCTGAACTTCTTCTGGCAGGTTCACCGTGTATTCGTTTCCTTCATGTGGACCGATCATTTCCTGCCACTTAATCAACCCGACGCTGCGCAGGTGCTGCATATTCAAGTAGAGGGTTTTGGTCGAACCTATATTAGCCCCCAACATCACTTCACGTCGGGTCAGACGGACGCATCTGGTCGGTACAATTGAGCCACGCGTTTTGGAATATAGAAAATCGTAAATCTGCTTACTCTTACCTTTGAACAAACCTCCACGAACTGCATCCCGGCTAATAGAGTTAGCCACCTTCATGAAATCCCGCACCGGTGCTACAGAACTCTGAGTACCCATAGTACTCAGAGTACTATTAGCACTCTGAGTACCCATAGTACTATTAGCACTCTGAGTACCCATAGTACTCAGGGCTGTATCCTGACTGTCAGAGGGAGAGGTGGCTTTATTTTGTATTTCACGTGCGACCCTGTCCCTCTTTTCAAGCGCAATTGCTACCGGATCAAGGTGAAGAAGTTTGCTGCTCTTA
Source organism: Acidobacteriota bacterium (assembly GCA_030859785.1). Taxonomy (GTDB): domain Bacteria; phylum Acidobacteriota; class Blastocatellia; order Pyrinomonadales; family Pyrinomonadaceae; genus JACDEG01. The sequence goes on along the minus strand of JALZJL010000130.1, from coordinate 2,081 downwards.
CTACTCATACGGCCTCCTCATCCATAATCGCTCGCTCATGTTCAATAGCTTGTTCAGCAAGCTCAATTGAAACATTCTTATCACCGGTAATTTGTGCCGTTTGATAGGCATACGCGCAGATTCGAAGGATGTCACGAGGAACACCGCCGGTCGATGAATAAATTAAATCAAGCGCCGCGTCGGGGAAGGGGATTGGGATCTCCGCCATCTGACATCGATGCGCAATCATTGATTTTGCCTCGGCTGGTGTCAGCGGACTCAATAATGAATACATCACGATGCGGGATTTTAAGGCTTTATTGCGCGGCATTTTCAATCGATTCCGCAACTCAAGCTGACCAGCCATCACGATTTGTAACAACTTGGCGGTGTTGCTCTCAAAGTTAAGAAATGAACGCAAAACCTCCATTACTTCGGAGTTCATGCCCTGAGATTCATCAAGTAGTAACACCATATTCTTACCCGCCGAAGCTTGCTCAAGGATAAAATCTTTAAACTGTGTCTTTTGCGCTTGAAGAGATCGGCGCATTGGTATTTCAAATGCCTGACAGATGCTGCGTACGAAAGCATTGGGAGTGTTAAAGTCAGGATCGGTCAGAAAAGCCACCGTCACCTCATCTTCACGGCCCTCATACTCCAGGTGCAAAAGACGCATCAGGCTCGACTTTCCCATCCCGGCGTCACCGAGAAGGCATGTCAAGCCCTGCCTGTTATCGACTGTATAACGAATCTTGTGTAAGGCTGAACGCAGGGAAGGAGTGATAAACAGTGCGGCAGGGTTGGGCGATACTGAGAAAGGTGTAGTGACCAACATATTGGCCCTTATACACCCCATCAAAACCGAAGTAAAGATAATTTTTATTCGTAGAGTGCTAAATTAACTTTAATAGCTGGATCGTCACTCGACATGTGAGTAAGTCGATGGAAAAAGCCTGACGTTCTCCAAGTTATCCCTTTAGGCATATTAAACCTGTTGCGTGATAAGGCTTCAACCGCTAAGTTTGAACCACGGAGCCATCACATATGTCCCTCTATCGCAAACTCAGCCGGAAGCCGCAATTGTTTCTCTCCGTCACAGGCGTGAACCTCCACCAGTTTCAAACACTGTTGCCGCAATTCGAGCGAGCGGATGACAAGTTCGAGCGGCGGCGCAAACGCAAAGTTGTGCGCACGGGCCAGAAGCGAAAGCGCCAGATCGGTGGCGGCGCACAGTTTGGGAACTCGCTGCCTGACCGTCTGCTGATGTTGCTCTTCTACTATCGACTCTATCTCACTCAAGAGTTGATGACGCTACTTTTCAAAGCCGAAGATAAAAGCGTCATCTGCCGCTCAATCCAATTGATGCGCCCCGTCTTCGAGGCGGTCTTGCCGGTGCCGGAGAGGACGCGCCAACGGATTCTCTCGCTGGCTGACAAAGTGCAGAAGCGACGGACAAAGCGCATCGACAATGTCGAAGAGTTCCGCGAAGCTTATCCTGAACTCTCCTTCATCATTGATGGCGTCGAACAGCCGAAGCGCAAACCTAAAGCTCCGCGAAAGCGCAAAGGCGACAATTCGGGGATGAAGAAGCGGCACACGCTCAAGCAACTGGTCATCTCCACGCCCTCCGGCATCATCATTGACCAAAGCCCGTCGGTCGGTGGGCGGTCACATGACTTCAAAGTCTTCAAGCAGGACCATGCCGCGCGTGGCAGCGCCAATGAATTCAAAGACTATCGCGTCACGCTGTATGGCGACAGCGGGTTTGACGGGATGACAGATGTGGGCTTACCCGTCGAAGTCAGGCTCATCGAAAAGGCGCGGCGCAATCATCCACTAACCCGCGAACAGAAAAAGCTGAACCGGTTGCGTTCGAGCACGCGCATCGAGATCGAGCATACCTTCTCGCGGCGCAAGAAGTATCGGATTGCCGCCGACATCTATCGCAACCGTGACGAAGACTACGACCAGACGATGAACATCGTCTCTGGCTTAGTCAACCTGAGAGCTTACGACCGCATCTTTCAAAGAACAGGGTTGCAACTCTAACGCAAGCGAACTGTGCGGCAGCTTTGTCTTTCGTTAAGCTGCCTTATCACGCA
>JALZJL010000123.1 GCA_030859785.1 Acidobacteriota bacterium | reverse complement strand
AGTGAGCGCGATCAAGAGTTCTATCGCGAGAAAGGGTTCGAGCCGCCCAAGCGCTGCAAAGATTGCAGGGACGCGAAGAAGGCGCAACGCGGCGATGCGGGCGGGAAGGGCAACAGGTGAGCAGGTGATATCGCTTGCTCTCATCGACGCGAAAATTTGCCCTGATGTGGAGAAGCCTCCGAGCGAGTGCCAGCGAAAAAGGTGTGGTCAACAAACGTTCGCAAAATGAGCTGTAAGAAGAAAGGCGGCAAACGATGAGGTTCACAATTAAGTTTATGCTGCGGGGTGCCGCGGGATTCGTCCTTGCGTCGGCAATTACTCCCCTGGCCTTGGCTCAGCAAGGCGGGTTTGCCCCCCAAGATAGGCGTGAGCGCGAGCGGCAACGTGAGGCCATGCGGCGGTATGAGGAGATTGAGCGGCGGCAGTTCGCACTCAGGATGCTGGATAAGCAAGTCCGCAGACCCGCTGAGCGGCTTGAACCACAGATGGCCCTCGCGCAGAACAGAGAAGACTTCTGGCACATCCAAGTGGTCGACAAAGACATCGCGCAAGCGGTCTTATCGGGTGTGCCCCTCGACCCCAAATTCATCGCGAAGTCGGCGGCAGATATAAAGAAACGTGCCGGACGGCTCAAGGTCAATCTGATCCTGCCTGAGCCGGAGAAGAGCACCAAGCTCCCCCAGGCAGAGGTCGAGGCGAAGCCCGAACAACTGAAGTCATCTCTGGCGGCGCTGAGTGGATTGATTGCCCGTTTCGTGCACAACCCGATGTTCCAGAACGCCAACACAGTTGGCGCCGACCTGGGGGCTGAAGCACGGCGCGACCTCGAAGGGATTATCGAACTGAGTGGTCGGGTGAAGAAGAACAGCGAGAAGTTGGACAAGGTCGCCCGGAAGATCGCTGATCGCCAATAAGTTAGTGGCGGTCTTCCTTCCTCAAGCTTATTAGAAAGGCGGGAAGCGATGAGCGAAGAAACTACTGAAGACATGTCGAGAAAGTATGCCACCAGGACGACGATAGAGACGGTTCTGGAGCGCATCGACGTCCAATCTAAAGAGATGCTCACGGGCTTCGCAGCCGTCGAAAACCTATTCAACAAGGAGGCCGTGCGCCCCGACCGCATCGAGAGCGAAGTGAACCTGGCGCATTCCGAGTTCTACGAGTTGCGCGCCGACTTCAGGGAACTGCACGACGCGCTTAAAGAACACTTCCCGGCCGTTAAGTAGCGCGCCGTTGACACAAACGTGTTGATTAGCTCATCGCGCAAAGGTCTAAATTCTTCAGGATGTTGAAATTAGCAAAAGTAAACGACCGCAGGCGAAGAGTTGACGCGCCCAGCCTGCGGTCGTTTCGGTGATAGCCCCATTTAGACGGGCTTACAAGCGGCGCGTTGTTTGGGCGCGCCGCAGCCTATACCCGTTACTGCTTGATGGTGGGTGCAACTTCTCCCTGCTGCGAGTTACGACGTTGGTGCCGCTCCTGACGACGCTGCTCATGTTGCTCGCGCTCGGCCGCCAGTTGGGCTTTCTGTGCGATCACGGTTGAGACACCGATGATGATGCCGAGCATGGTCAGCGCCGCGCGAGATTTGTTGCGCATGGGCGCCCGAAAGGCGATGAGAATAATCATTGAGACGTTCATAATCTGTCCTGCTTAAAGGTAGTTTCTGAGTGGCCTAACAATCGTGTTATCAACCTTCTTCTTGTTCATCAGTTGTCGGCAAAAGCAACAGCTCCTCTGAGGCATCGCGCCGGTTTTCGATCTTGTGATCTTTGATGATTCTACCGTCTTTGAAAACGACGACGCGGTCGGCGTATTTGGCGATGTCCCGCTCGTGCGTGACGAGGATGAGCGTTAGCCCGCGTTCACGGTTGAGCCGCTGGAAAATCTCCATCACTTCAACTGAAGTGCACTAGTCGAGCGCGCCTGTCGGCTCGTCCGCCAGGATGAGCGCCGGATTGTTGACGAGCGAGCGAGTGATGGCGACTCTCTGCTGCTGTCCGCCCGAAAGCTGATTCGGATGGTTCTGCTCTCTTCCGGCTAACCCTACCGAAGTGAGCGCTTCGGATGCTCGCTCGTGCCGTTCGCCCGCCTCAACACCGGCGTAGAGCATCGGCAATTCGACGTTCTCCAACGCTGAAGTGCGCGACAATAAATTGAAGCCTTGAAAGACGAAGCCGATCTTTTGCAGGCGAATGTCGGCGCGCTCATCCTTCGACAGTTCAGAAACATCCTGACGGTCTAAGATGTACGTGCCGCGCGTCGGACGGTCGAGGCAGCCGATGATGCTCATCAGCGTGTACCTGCCCGAACCTGACGTGCCCAGGATCGCAACGAACTCGCCCGCTTCTATCTTGAGTGAGACGCCGCGCAAAGCATGAACCTCCACGTCGCCCATCATGTATGTTTTGTGAATCACTTCCAACTCCGAGAGTTTGCAACAGATACTCACTCGCGAACAGTGGCAGCTATTTCAGCAAATGATGAAGGAAGGACGAAGTTCGGGGCAACGCGGTGGCGGAAAGAGGAGCGACCAGAGGAGACCGGATGATCGGAAGCTGGTATTACTTCGGCAGCAGAAAAAGACGTCGGTAATCTGGGTCTTTAGTCTAATATGGGTTGCGTATGAGAGGGACGTGGAGAATCATTCAATAATGAAGCCAGCCGGATTCAGAAATCCTCATCACTTGCCCGAAAAGTTATGCCCGACCTGCGAACGTGCGTTTCATTGGCGGCGGAAGTGGGCACGGAGTTGGGATGAAGTGAGGTATTGTTCCGAGGCGTGCCGGAACAAAGTGGCACAGGTGCGGCAGGGCAAAGCGGTGCCCGGCTCGTGACGGGTAGCTGGTAGAAATGATGGTTTGGAGTCGCGGGTCAGCCGAACATCAGACTCGACTGGACTCGCCTCTTTCTCGCTTTTCGTCTGCACTCTCTCTCGCTCGCCGGTGAGCCACGGCGTTAGGTGTTCCATTTACCTGTTAATCCCCATTTTGCTGACATGAAAGACTTGAAAGAACTCCTTGAGAATAACCGGGCCTGGTCTGAGGCTATCAAGGCGCACGACCCGGGATTTTTCCATACCCTCGCTCAACAACAGTCACCGCGCTACTTGTGGATCGGTTGTTCGGACAGTCGCGTGCCGGCAACTCAACTCGTCGGTCTCCTGCCGGGGGATCTGTTCGTCCACCGCAACGTTGCGAACGTAGTCGTCCATACTGACTTCAACTGCCTGTCGGTGCTTCAATTCGCGGTGGATGTGCTGAAGGTCAGTCACATTATTGTGTGTGGTCACTACGGTTGCGGCGGCGTGCAGGCAGCGATGCGGAATCTTCATCTTGGCCTCGTGGACAACTGGCTGCGCCATGTGCAAGACGTCATGCACGGTCACGAGGCGCTTCTCTCAAAAATCAGTGATGAAGCACATCGCTTGGACAGGCTGTGCGAGTTGAATGTCATCGAACAAGTGCTGAACGTCAGCCGGACGACGGTCGTGCAGAATGCGTGGAACCGTGGGCAGGAGCTAGCGGTGCACGGTTGGATTTACGGGATCGGTGATGGGCTGCTGCGTGACCTGGACATCTGCATTACGAATCAGAGGGAGCTATCAGCAGCTTACGAAAAAGTGATGCGTGCCTCTGGTTAAAGACGGAACATTTAACTTGATGACTCTGATGAAAGAGTGGTCAGTGGTCAGTTGAAAGCCGACGAGGATAATCGTTAAGAAGGAAATTCGAATGCTCAAAAATCAACATCTCTATCTCGCGGTCGTGTTCGTATGCACCTCAGCGGTGTTCACCACGGCGCAGGAGTGCAGCCTGAAGCCGGAACAAGCGCCGGTAGTACGCGGCTTCCGTCTGGGGATGACCACGGAGGAAGTCCGAGAGAAGGTGACAGGGGTGGGCGGATTGGACAAGGCGGACGAACTGGGCATGGCCGAAACCACCATTTATCCGTTCCAACTGAAGTCAAAAGACGACGCGCAGAATCTTCAGTACGTCCGGCTGAGTTTCCTCGACGGGCGTCTGACGGACATCGAACTGCGGTATGACGGGTTGACCAAATGGGACGGAATTGATCAGTTCGCGGCGAAACTCTCCGAATCTCTACAGCTGCCGAAGATGAGCAGAGGGCGGTTCGGGGTTCTGAACCGGCGGGCCAGAACGCTTGAGTGCGGCGGATTTCGTGTGCAGGCGATGCTGGTCGAAGACAACCGCGGGGCGCTGACCCTTTCGGAAGAAGGGGTTAAGGAGATCGTCGAAAAGCGCAAAGCCGAGGTCAAGGAGAAGCAGCGGCAAACCTTTAAACCATGAAGCGGTTTGTTATCAAATAAACCATAAAGCGGTTTGTTATCAAAGCAGATAAAGAAAATCTCCAGATAAATGTAAGAAATATGACGATATAAGTTTCAATATTCGGTTGCGGGTAGAAAGATGCACGTCGCCATCAAAGTGGACCGAACCACTAATATCATTTCACACAGCAGCTCGCAGATAATTGATGCTGACATCACCTACGTCCTGAAAGAAGGTCGCGTTGTTGGACACGATACGCATGGAGAGTTATATGATAACGACGGTACGTACCACGAAATCTTCGACGCCTCGGCGCGCAGTCTCAACATAGACAAAATATCGAAAACGATGGACGCGATTTTTCGCTTGATGCGGTGCAGTAAGAATCAAAGATACAAACAGATAAAGGAAATGGGAAACAATGGAAAAGAACATCGAAACTATTGTCACAGGCTATCGCCACCGCGTGCTCCCGGCGAGTGGAAACGAACCCCTCAATCCCACGCCGCAGTTTGCTCATTAGCAAATACGCTATAACTCTGAGCAGCCTAATTGAGACTGCTCGTGTATGGAATGACCCTGGTGGAGTCATATGAAAACTATTGGAACTGTCGAAAGTTTATGGCGTTACCCGGTTGAAAGCATGAGCGGCGAGATGATGACCGAAGCCTTCATGGGATTCTCCGGCGTTTACGGCGACCGATGTTACGCCTTCAAGAATTCAACCGCCCGCAAAGGATTTCCTTATCTTAACGCAACGGTACAGCAGCAAATGCTGCGCTATCGTCCACAGTTTCGTTACGCCGAAAGAGCGGCGAAACCGCCGAATTTGACCGAAGCGGTGAGCATCGCGCCCGGTGTCACTCCGGCAAACGCTGAACCGAACGACCTAATTTTGGATGTCGTTACGCCGTCAGGTGCGGTCGTCGCTGTTGATGACCCGGCGTTGATGGAAATGCTCGGTGAAGGATTGCGCGGTGAAAATCACCTCACGCTCGTGCGTTCAGACCGCGCGTTGACCGACTGTCGCCCGGTTTCGTTGATTAGCCTGCAAACCGTCCGACAGGTCGAAGCGGAGTTGGGCATTTCGATTGATAAACGACGCTTTCGGGCAAACGTCTATCTTAATCTCGCATCGGATTACGGCTTTGCCGAGGATGAGTTGGTTGGTCGCAAACTGCGTATCGGTTCGAGCGCGGTGATCGCGGTACTGGAACGCGACCCGCGCTGTAAGATGATTTCGCTCGACCCCGACACCGGCGAACACAACCCGGAAGTTTTACGCAAAGTTGCCCAGGCACACGCGGCCTTTGCCGGCGTCTATTGCGCCGTGTTGGTCGAAGGCATCTTAACGAAAAGCGATGCGATTGAACTGTTGGACTAAGAGTGGAGAAGAAGGATGCGACCGCCATCACACAAGGGGATGAAGCGGACTCGCAGCACAGCAGATTTGTCATTCTTACCTTGTGTGGTTGCCGCTGATACCCTGCATGAGATGCTTTACTTTGCCCCGGTCATTATCTCCTCGGCACGTTCGACGTGGGTTCGGGCGTGTTTCCAGTTAATGGCAATCGTATAGGGAACGGTCGTCAGGTAGGCTCTATCCATTGATATGCGATTGGTATCGGTCGAAACCATACTGGACACATTGATGACCTCCGGTTGATGTATTCGACCCCACCTGTATCCACCATCCTGATAAGACCGTAAGGCGTTGCGAATTTCCATCTTCAGTCTGTTCTGGGGCAGCTGGGAAAGTATTCTTTCAACATAGACGGAAACCTCATGTAAGTCATTTCTGAAAGCTTCGAATGACACACGGGCGAGCCTAGGATTCATCTCGAAGTCCCCGAGTGAATTGTAAATGAGGACCTCGCTGTCCAATAGTTTAAGGGCTGTAATGGCGCGTCTGGCATTAGCAGCGGCTGACAATTCTCCCGACTGAGATTTACATTCAGCAAATTTTGGGCGGCTGGAGATGAGCGTCTCAAACTGTTCGAGTTGGATAATAAGCTTATCGGCACTGGTCGCTTGCTTCACGCTCAATAATAAAGGAGAGGCCGATTGCCCATAAGCCGCTATCTTCACAATGAACACTAGAAAGATGATGGCAATTAGTGATCGCTTCATTGAATAGTATCTCTGCGTGCATTGCCCATGCCCGATAACTCATTGTCAGTAGTACGCAGGACTTTTAAACTCCGTACACGGCTCACGCCTCTCAAGTTGTTTGAGCCTATGAGACGGACAATATAAACGACTTTCCGAATACCGGAAGCCCTGCGCGGGCGACCCGTCTCGAAAGACCCGCACGGCCTTCGCTTCAGAGGGCGCTACTTTAATGTATTACTCGCTGCCGCCTATCAACCTCTCCCCGCAAGTAGGGATCGCTTCGTGTCCGATAATTTCTATTCCTACTACAAGGCCTTGCAAGGAAAGTCGGTTTGGCATTGATATGTTGGTTCGACTTTTTGTGCAAAGCCATAGGAGACTTGAATCTGTTATCCGACGCCTTATCTTCCGCCGCCCGTCAAAATGTATTCGGCAACGTAGCGACGCAGTTTGTCGCGGTTGTGTCTGAGGTAAACCGGATGATCCCCCCGGATTCCCTGGTCAGTCCGAGCCAGCAAAATATATGCTTCGAGCAAACCTTCGTCGTTCAGCTTTCTCAATTTCGCCAGCGAAGGATTGAGATTTTTCACTTTCTTGTCGCCGCTGGCAATCGCGAGAACGCTGCGCAACGCGTCCGCTTCCTCTGCCAAACTGTGACGGTATGTTTTCTCATCCGGAAATGTTTTAGCGAACATCTCCTTCCGCCAAGTTGAACGAGTGACACCGTAAGATTTCCAGGCGAACGAGCCATCGCCTTTGTCACCCAACAATGCATTCGCGCTTAAGTCGATTTTCGCGGCGCCATTCTCGTCAAACGTGACGTTAGTCGGAATATGTATTTCCGGATGTGCGAGCTTGGTGTTCGTGACCTGCGCCCATTGCGTCAGTCCGGCAACGGAAAACCGATTGTAAGGCTCACTAATGTATGCTTCAACATAGCGGTCACGCGCTTGGTCGTGTTTGCCTTTTCTCATTAAAGGCGTGGCCGAATAGCGGTATGCTGTTTCTCTATTCGGGTCAATCGCAATCGCTTTTTGATACCAAATCTCTGACTGTAGGTCATCGCCTTTTTGTGTATACATGTCGCCGGAAAAAAGCGCGGCCTCGTACAACTTGGGGTCAAGCTGAAGGGCCTTCTGATAACTCCTGAGCGCGTCGTCGAGCTTGCCCTGCGAGAACACAGCTTCGGCCTCAACCATTAATTTGTTCGCCTCGGCGTTTTCGGAAAACGCCCTACCTTCCGAGCCGTCCGGAGGCATACTTTGAATAAGCGCATCAACTGCCGGTTGCTTAATCCCCAACTCTTTGGATTTGATAAACGCGGTGCGGGCGCGAATACGTAATGACTTGCGTATCGCGACATCCTTCGTATTGTTCGCCTGTGCGATCAAAGCGAATCCGATGTAAAAATGCATTTCCGGGTTATTAGGTTCGACTAACAAAAGCTTTTCCAAAAGCGGCAAAGCTTCTGTGTACTTTTGTTGCTTGACTAACTCGCCGGCTTTTTGCTTCAACTGCTGGAGGTTCTCGCCGGCTTGGGCATATATCACCGCTGGCTGCCAAATCGTTGACAGACAAAACAACAGAAGCGCTAAACGAGCCGCGATACTAACAAAGCCATTCTGAAACATATTTGCTCCTCAATAAGATTTAACCGTCGATGACGGCAGCGTCTAAGGACAAGAAGGACGTTGATGGCGCGTCCGTTTGGTGCCGTTGAGAGGCAGGTCGATTATTAACACCTTGCCTGATCCTTTTGCTTCAACATCCATTCAGACTTCATCAAAAAATACCTTTCAACCTTTGCTGTGTCTCGGTCGATAATCGCGACTTGTAACTGTCTATCAGCAGCTGATTCTTTCGCAACTTGAGCAAATTGGCGAAGATAGTTGATCTTCTCCAATCATCAAAACAATCAGCAATTACGTCGTTCTTATTCATCACATGCTGATAGAGGGTCAAGAACGTTTCATGCTGGCTGAGGGACGTATTCCGTGTGATACATGGAACTTCATCATTGATCCTTTTGCATAACTCGGTGAGCAATTCGTCTTTAACGCTTCTGAGGAATTTCCAATCGGCTTCAAGTATCGGATGCATGCTTTCATTTTAGAATATCGCACGGGTGTAGGCGAATACAGGAGATGCCTCTAAGATTCCACTTCTCGCGCTGTAACGAGATTGGGCGGCGGTGCGCTCTTGCCAGCCCTGCTTCGCGTCGCTTGTTTCATCCGTGAAATGCAGTCTTGCGTGCGCAATACGTTTGTGATATATCTGCGCGCTGCAAACGACACCCCTCGATTCACCTCGCTTAAATGCGAATCAGGAGTTGAAAATTTCCGGTATTGAAAACAAATGACTTACGAAGACCGCTATCGAGACATTGCGTTGTTGACGACTGTAAGTTGTTGATTCTTCGTTCCTGATTTCAACTCCTGATTCACATTTAAGTGGATATGGGTCTGCGCTCACAATAGATTTCTTGCCGTCGCCAGCGGCTGTCAGGCGCGTCAGTGCGGAACAATCCACGACGCGTGTAAAGTTCGACTGAAATGAACTCAGAATTGAGACTGCGACTACTGAAGATGGTCAAGGAGGACGGGAGCGTCCGGGCAGAGTTGGTTGCGACAGGAGAATTGTTTCAGGGCTATGCCCCACACATGGCTGAGGTGCACACCCGCAACGCGCGTAAACTCGCAAGCATGATCGAGCAGCACGGTTGGACTGGCAAGTCACTCGTCGGGACGGACGGTGCGGAAGCCGCATGGCTCATTCTGCAACACGCTATCGGCAATCCGGAACTACTACGCAAGTGTCTGCCCATCTTGAAAGAAGCGGTCGCGCGCGGAGATGTTCCGCCGGCGCACGCCGCGTATCTGGAAGACCGCATCTGCTTTTTCGAGCTTCGCCCACAGCGTTACGGCACGCAGTTCGATTGGGACAACGCGGGACGGATGAGTCCGTGGGAGCTCGAAGACCCGGAGCGTGTTGACGAGTACCGCCGCGCTGTCGGCCTGCCGTCGTTAGCCGAGCGCATCGAGCAAGTACGTCAAGCGGAAGGCGAAGAAGGGCCGAAACCGGCAGACCTCAAGAAGCGTCAGGAGGAGATGCTTAAGTGGGCGAAGTCCGTCGGCTGGTTGTGATGCTTCGACCCCGCACAACGACCAAGCATTTATGATAAGCATCTACGTCATGCGGTGTGCGGCTCAGGCTGGCAAAAACACGGTCTTTACGCATCAGTGTACGAGGTGATATTGAAGCCAAAACAATGTAGCGTAAAGCATCTTCGATGCAGACTAATTCGTAGGCTACTTTGGCTTGGGTTAAACTTGACCGTGTTCCTCCGATCATGAAAGCGATCCCTAAAAATTCTATCGCGCATTACCGAATCATCGAGTCGCTCGGCGCGGGCGGCATGGGCGCGGTCTATAAGGCGTATGACGAAAAGCTTCATCGCACAGTCGCGCTCAAACTCTTGCCGCCGGAATACATCTCTCAGGAAGACCGCCGTCGTCGCTTTCTTCAGGAAGCCCGCGCCGCCTCGGCCTTGAATCATCCGCACATTCTCACCGTCTACGAATTCGGTGAGGACAATGGCTTCCCATACATGGCGATGGAGTATGTGGAGGGCGAGACGTTACGTCAGAAGATCGCATCTCGCGCGTTACAGGTCAGGGAAGTTTTAGACATTGCAATACAGATCGCCGAAGGGCTCGCGAAAGCTCACGAGGCAGGCATCATCCATCGCGACCTGAAACCGGAAAATCTGATGGTCAGCCGGGACGGTTACGCAAAGATTCTGGACTTCGGCATTGCGAAACTCGTCCCCCGCCGCGGTCGCGCGCTCGACGCCGATAGCGCACAGAAAACCCTTATCCACGTCAAGACGCAGTCGGGGACGATCATGGGGACGGTCAACTACATGTCGCCGGAACAATTGCTCGGACGGCGCGTTGATCTGCGCAGCGACATCTTTTCCTTCGGGATCGTTCTCTGCGAGATGCTGACGGGCACGTGTCCTTTCGTCAATGAAAACCAGATCGATACGATGCACGCAATCCTGCACGAAGAGCCGCGGCTGCGCGACGCGCTCAAATCCCAACTGCCCCTTGATCTTCAGCGATTCCTTGCTAAAGCTCTGGCCCAGGCACCGAAGCATCGCTATCAAAGGGTCGAAGAGTTAGCGGCGGAACTCAAAGCCTTCAAGCGCAACCTCGAACTGGGCCAGGCCGTGACGACCATCCCGACTAAAACCAGGCTGGTATTGAAACGCGGCACGCCACAGACGCGCGCTCGCGGGATAGATTACGAGAAAGAACTGAACGAGACCCAATTCAAAGCTGTGACGACGACGGTGGGCCCACTGCTGATTGTCGCCGGGGCGGGCACGGGAAAGACGCGGACGCTGGTTTATCGCGTCGCACGTCTGGTTGAGACAGGCGTGCGGCCCGAATTGGTGCTGCTGCTCACCTTCACACGACGGGCGGCGACCAGCATGCTGGCACGCGCGGCGTCGATGGCTGACGCGCGCTGCCAGCGTGTGTCGGGCGGCACTTTTCACAGCCTCGGTCACTCCGTCTTACGGAAGTTCCCGGAGCTAACGGGCGTCGAGCGCAATTTCACTGTGCTTGACGGAAGCGACACCGAAGACCTGATTGATCTGCTGCGACGGCAGATGCACCTGACCAAAGACCGGCGCTTTCCACGCAAGCGCACCATCTGCGCGATCTTCAGCATGATGGTCAACAAGGTCAGCTCGATGGAGGAGGTGCTCGACCAATGCTACCCGCAATTTATTGATGAGTGCGCGGCCCTCGAACAGTTGTACGGCTCGTTCGAGGAGTTCAAACGCACGCGCCACATGCTCACTTACGACGACCTGCTGGTGCGTCTGTGCGAAGCCCTCGTTGCGCGCGCGGAATTGCGCGCACGGCTCTCGGATCAGTATCGCTACATCATGGTGGACGAATATCAGGATACAAATAAGCTGCAAGCGCAGATCGTGCGGCTGATGGCGGCGACGCATGACAACGTGGCGGTGGTCGGCGACGAATGCCAATCAATTTACTCGTTTCGCGGTGCGAGCCACAGGAATATGCTGGAGTTCCCCGAACTCTTCCCCGCCGCCGAGGTCATCAAACTGGAAGAGAACTTCCGCAGCACACAACCAATTCTTGACGTCGCAAACGCGATTATCTCTGATGTCAAAGAAGGCTACGCGAAGCAATTGTTCTCGCACGTCAAGGAAGGCCCGTCGCCCGTCGCTGTCAGCGCGCGTGATGAAAACGAGCAATCGCGTTTCGTTGCCGAGCGCATCGAAGAGTTGCGTGACGAAGGCGTACCGATGGGCGAAATCGCTGTGCTGTTTCGCGCCAGTTCTCACTCGTTCGACTTGGAAATAGAACTGGGCAAGCACGGCATTTCGTTTCGCAAATTCGGTGGGATCAAGTTTGCCGAATCGGCTCATATCAAAGACGCGCTCTCGTTCCTGCGCATCGTCGTCAACCCTTCGGACACGCTCTCGTGGTTCCGCGCCCTCAATCTGATTGACCACATCGGTGACGCGACGGTCAATCAGATACTCGATCATCTCGGCGTCGAGCGAAAAGAGTTCAAGGCGGCGCGGACGAAAGAGCGCCTCTTTAAGAAGTTGCATCAATTTCCGGCGCGGGCCGGATACAAAGATCAATTAAGCCGGTTGGCACGCTTACTGGGAAGCCTCGTCGAACAAAAACCACCGAGCGTGCAGCTTTCCACCGTGCTCCGTTTTTATCGGCCTATTTTGCAAACCAGATACGATGATTATCCGCGCCGCGGGCGCGACCTCGAACACATGCAAGCCATCGCAAAACGTTACAAAAGCTCCGCTGAGTTGCTCTCGGACATGGCGCTCGATCCATCGGACGCGGCTCACTCGAACAAGGAGAAGCGTGGCGGCAGCGGCGAAGTGACTCTCTCGACGGTGCATTCGGCGAAAGGCCTGGAGTGGGACGCACTGTTTGTGATCTGGATGACGGACGGCTGGTTCCCTTCCTCCCGCTCTTCCGATGAATCTGATGATATGGAGGAAGAGCGGCGGTTACTTTATGTTGCCGCGACGAGGGCGAAGCGACATCTTTATTTCGTCTACCCGCTGAATGTCTATCGCGGCGCGGAAGGCGATTCCTTTCCCGTTGTCTCGCGGTTTCTGGAAGCCATTCCCCCCACGATTCTTCCGCACGCCTCCCTGTCGGGAGGTGGATGAAGCAACCCCCGAAGGCTCTCTGATCGGTCGTAACGATCAACATTTATTTGTGCTTCTTGCCCGGATGACCTATACGATTTTCCTTTCCACATGTAGAATGCTGCCCTTATGCACCAATTAACTCTCCCCGAATAGACGCCGTCAGGACATCCTGATGACGTCACAACTCACTAATCACGCTCAACGTGCGGTGAGCGCAGATAGTTCGTGTGCCATCACACAACTTACATTGAGGAGAAAGTATGTCCACTGTAAAATCAATTAGAAGACCGACCGTTCTCGGGATGTGCCTACTGGCGCTTCTCATGCTTCTCTACTCGACGGCCATCAGACCCACCTCGGCGCTGAAATCGACTGCCGTCGCCGCCTCAGATGTTCCCGCGCCAAGCTGCCACGATGATGAGTTTCATCCGACAGCAAGAAACCGACCTGTCGGCCCGCTCGGAGCACCGCTGGAATGCGCTACCTTTATCGACCCGACGGTGCAGATCACGCGGCCCAGAGAGATTGACCTCCACAGTCAGGTATACGTCGGGCCATTCGCCAGATTGCTGGCCCGCCAAGACGCCAAAATCAAGATTGAGGGAGAGTCGAATGTCCAGGATAATGTAACCATTTACGCTCACTTCGGGAGGCGAAACCGCGCCGACGAAGAGCGGATTAAAGCCATCGGTCTTGCTGAAGAAGGAGAAGGGGTGGAGATTGCCGAGCGATCTATTCTGGCGCACGGCTCGACCATTAAGGGACCGGCGAAAATCGGTGTCGGCGGCACCGATATCGAGGCCGATCCGCACCACGAACAAAACGTTTTCATCAGCTTCGGCGCTGAAGTTGATGGAGCTATTATGGAACGCAACACGGGGCTGAGTGCGCTCTCGCGGGTAGGCCCTGGGGTGACGCTTAAAAGCAACCACCTGGTGCTGCCGGGCAAGAACGTGACGACGCAAGCCGAGGCTGATGATACGACGAGCGACAATCGCAAAGTGCGCTTAATTACCGAAGCTGATGTGTCATTCAACATCGCCGTCCTCGAAGTCAACGTCGGCTTGGCAAAAGAGTACAGTCGACTGGCGATAGAGAATCCAAGTAGTGTCCTCGGCATCAACGTCGATCCGGGCGGCAACACGTTCGACCCGCAGCGAGACGCGCCGAAGCTGGCTGGCCTGACGACCATCGATCCATCTTTCCGCAACCGGATTATCGGCGACGTGATTATGGGAGACAATAGAGAGACTCTTAACCGGGTGATGGGGGCGCGGATTTCCCTGCGTGCAGATGAAGGCGGCCCGTTTATCATCCGGCGCATCGCTTCGATGGCAGACAACTGTATCTTCCACGCGCTGGAGAACAATGATCTGGTCGTTGGTAACAACGTCACCTATGGCGAGCGCGTCATCGTTCACGGCGGCGGGCGAATTATATTGGCAGGCGGGTAGTGGAGAAGTCAGGTGGGGCGCAATGAGAGATTGTAGCGATGAATGAACAATCGTAGACATATCTCGTGCATCTGATCTGACTTCGAGAATGATAAAGTCTTTCTGACAAAGCGCGCCAGCCGTTGCCGCAACGTGTTGTTCCATCGCTCGACATGTGCGGTCTCGCCACTCTCTTTGCCGCACGCCGTGTGCTGCGATTCCGGGATGACGTTGGCGTAGGCTTCCCAGAAGTCGCTGTAGCAATGACTACGGCGGTAAAACTCAGGAATGCGTTCCCATAACTTTTGACAAGTCGCTTGACTGCGGTCGCCCACGACAAATGCCACGACTTGACGCGTCGAGCGCGCGAGGGCAATCCAAATCCACCGTGTGCGACTCTTTTTGCGAACAAACGACCAGACCTCGTCCAACTCCAGCACGCTGCCTGCCGGGTCTTGCTCGTCAGGCACAACCAGTGTCGTGCTCAGGTCGGGGAGCGTGGCCTCTTTTTTTTGAGCCAGCCACTGACGGTTTTACGCGAGACGCCGAAGACGCGCTCCAGTCCGCGCAAACTGCTGCGTTCTTGATAGGCGGCGAGGATTTGTTCTTTTTCTGCTTCCGAGTAGCCTCGTGGCTGTGGATCATCGCGGCTGCTGCGGTGGCAGTGATGACACCATTAACGC